>JAOUNC010000047.1 GCA_029881175.1 Nitrospirota bacterium
CGAAGTGGATCTGAGCTAAAGGGGGATGTATCTCTGCCCTTCTACTCTTTTTGAAAGATCTCACATCCGGACACATCGGGCAAATGTATTTTGCCCCAGGCTTGGACAGCTCCGCTTCCATGGCCTACGTATGCTTTCCAGTCAGATAGCCCTCTGGATCATGGCTGAACCTGAGCCTGGCCCTTCCCTCGAGGCTTGCAGAAGTAGTACATGTTGCTCACAAGCTCGAACTTTCCTGCCGCGGTGAGCGGATCCACCATCATACCGCAGACGGGTCATTTACCTACTCCACCTTGACCATGCTCAATTCGCGGCGTTTCGGTTTGTCTTCAGGGGAATGAGGTTGATGATTCATCGAGCAATCCTTATATGGGTTTGTCATTCCTGAATTAGGATATTTCACATGTTCCTCGACCCTTGGGGATAGGGCAGGGGTGACGGGATGGCCCGCCTGGTTTTAGAAAAAAACTATACCACCGATTTCCAGAACGCAGGTATAGAAGCAGTGCTCTGGTTAGAACCAGGCACGCACACCTACCACGAAACGTATCTGACTTGGATCTCCAGCCTCTTGCCGCACGAGCGAGGCGGTCTCTCCAATGCTTTTGTCCAGAGAGACTCCCATGTATGGTGCGAATTCTCGCCAGATTTCATAGCGCAGACGAACCCCTCCTTCAATGTTGTTGAGACCCGAACCGGTGGTGAATTTTTTAACTCGTTGTATGGCGGCATTCGTTTCAAAGCGAATTTGAACAATCAATCGCTGACTCAACGAGAAATCTTTCGTGGCCGTGAAGCGTGCCGACACATCGCCGCGGTAGCTGATGAAGAGGGCTGGCTGAATTTCGTAGTGATACGGGACGAGTCCTTGTAACCCGATCACCGCCAGTCCGCGTGTCACGTTCCGTCCCCGAAAGGATTGTGTTTCGAGGCGACCGCCCATCTGAAAGTCGTAGTATTGCTGAAAGAACCGGCCATAGAGCAGTTGGGAGTCAATGTCATAGTCTGCTTTCAATGCCGTATTCCGCTGCCCTTCGCTTTTAAACCACAGTCGATTGTAGTCTCCCCCATACCAGCCTTCGACATCCCACCTGTAATCGTTTGTGTTTCCTGTACCACCTACCTTGGGACGATATTCAAGGATGTTGGCGAGAAAAAAACTGTAGTGATGCTGATCGTCGACCGGACTGGGCCAGTCCGGGTGGAGGGATACGTTTGATACGTTGGGTGTCTGTGTTTCTCTATGCGCGGATGGGATTGTTTGACCAAAGACACCTGATACCTGGAGTGCCACGCTCAGGACACACATCACGAGTCGTGATAGGACAGCTCGAAGAGACGCGCTCACGCAAGAGCCTCTGGCTCTTTGCCGGTTACCTCAACGATGCGGAACATTCCCGCTTCCATATGAAGGAGCAGATGGCAATGAAAGGCCCAACGTCCGGGAGCGTCCGCCGTGATGGCAACGGAAACCCGCTCGGCTGGTTTGACGATGACCGTGTGTTTGCGGGGCAGGTAGTCACCCGTTCCATTCTCAAGGTGCATCCACATCCCGTGCAAGTGCAGGGGATGCTCCATCATTGTGTCGTTCACAAAGGTCAAGCGCAGGCGCTCGCCGTAACGAAAATGTATTGGCTCTTTGGTTTCTGAATACTTCTTGCCGTCGAACGACCACATATAACGGATCATATGGCCTGTGAGATGAAGTTCGATTTCCCGCTCAGGCTCTCGTTGGTCGGGATCGGGTGTTAGACTTTTTAAGTCGGCGTAGACCAGCACCCGTGTCCCTGTATTCTCCAGTCCAACGCCAGGCTCATCCAGGCGTTGACGCGAATACTCGGCGACGGATTGGTTGCCGGAACCATGATGGCCGGGAGCATGACGAACAGGAGTGCTGCCGGGAATTTTCGCTTGGCGCGGATCTTCCGTTGCGATGCCTGACACGTCGTGCATGACAGGAATGTTTTCCGTGGCGGGTTTTCCGGGGACGTTCATTTCCGGGTGGATCGAGTGTGCGCCGTCATGATGATCGGGATTGTTCGTGTCGGCCATGTTCATGCCGTCCATGTGCATGCCCATGTCAGCCATGGTCCGGAGCGGTCTTGGACGACGGTCTGGGAGTGGTGCGGTCATTCCTTCGCGCGGAGCCAGTGTGCCGCGCGCATAGCCGCTTCGATCCATCGTCTCTGCAAAGATCGTATACGCGCGATCTCCGGAAGGTTCGACAATTACATCATAGGTTTCCGCCGGTCCGATACGAAGCTCGTCCACCATTACCGGTTGCACATATTGCCCGTCCGCTTGAACAACCGTCATCTTGAGGCCCGGTATACGCACGTCATAGAAGGTCATGGCCGCTGCCGCAATGAAGCGCAGGCGGACCCGGTCGTATGGACGAAAAAGCCCCGTCCAATTTTGTTCGGGTGTCAAGCCGTTCATCAGATAGGTATAGGTGTACCCGGTGACGTCGGCGAAGTCCGTTGGATCCATCCGCATCCGGTCCCACATCAGGTAGTTCTGTAGTGCGGCCCACAATCCCATTCGGGCTACGTCAGCAAAGAACTCGGGGGCCGCGCGTTTCTGGAAGTTATAGTAATCACTTTGTTTTTTGAGATTGGCGAAGACCGATTCCGGCGAATCGAAGGTCCAATCCGAAAGCACCACGACATAATCCCGATCAAAGTGAAAGGGCTCTGGCTCAATCGGGTCGATGATGAGCGGTCCGTAGACGCCAGATTGCTCCTGCAAGCCGGAATGGCTATGGTACCAATATGTTCCGCTTTGGCGAATCGGGTAGTGGTAGGTGAAGGTCGAGGCCGGCTTGATACCTCCGAAGCTGACGCCGGGCACGCCGTCCATGTCTGGTGGAAGAATTATTCCGTGCCAGTGAATGGAGGTATCCTCTTGCAACCGGTTAGTGACGTTGAGGGTGACGGTGTCACCTTCTTGGAGGTGAATTAAGGGGCCAGGTAGGGTGCCGTTGATGGTTTTTGCTGTCCCGGTTAACGCTCCGATTCGAAACGGAGTCTCGTCGATCATCAAATGAATGGTCTCTCCGCTTACCTCTAAAGTGGAGGGTGCCACTATCGTCGTGGCGTTTGCCCAGACATAGGAAGGGATAAGGCGGGCCATAGCGGCCATTAGCCCCAGCGCTCCGACCCCTTGCAACAAGGCACGTCGGGTTATCCTGTTGTGTGGATTGTCCATAGAGCCGCTCATTTTTTATCGCTCATCCATTTTGAGCTTACAAAACTCATTGGGGCGGTGCGAATCACCGGAGGTGAGATTGCCAAGAACGGCTGGTCGATTCTTGATGAGTCTTTTGGCACATCGCGTGTTGGATTGTAGTAGCTGAGCCCTATCATTATAGGAATTGGCGCCAGGTTGAAGCGAGGGTTCTCCCGAGAATTTTACGACGTTTCTCCTCATCAAAATTGCTCATCACACCAATCCATTCGTCTTTTCTTCCCGAATCCCAATTTGCATCACCGCCCTATTCCATGTGTTGCGAAATGCCACAAACGTGGCACGCTCCGGTTGTTGGTTTACGCAAAACACTAAGGAATCAATGCAAAAAGAGGATGGTACCGAATTTGTATTACCTTAGTAGAAAGGACAATTTTGTGAACATCTACAGTTCGGAGGGAGACGTGACTGATCAAGGTGAATCTGAGCGTATCCTGTGGGAAGCGTATCCCTCTTGGGGCCAGTTCAGTTGGCTGTTTTTTTTGAGTCTCTGGATAGCCTTAAGGGGACTTGTTTTTATTCGTGTCGGCGTACCTGGCTGGGAGGTTTGGATGGTTGGAGCAGGTTTTTTGCTTGTGGTGGCAGTAGGCCTTCGGTATTGGGCAAAATATGTCCTCACCTCACGGCACGTTATCATTCGGAATGGATATTCCGGCAAAACGATGAGATGTGTCAGTTACGATGTGATTGATGCAGTTGAACTCGTACAAGGGCCTTTCGCCAGGTTTTTGAGAATAGGTACTGTGGTTCTTCGTTGTCATGATTCGAATCCGACTCTGCGATTTCGTGGGGTCAAAGCTCCAGAGGTGGTCGAGACAAAGTTGCGGGCGCTTCTGCCTGCCTCTTCTCCTGTCTTTAGCTCGTCTCTTTGATTCCAGGATGGACATGTAGCTCAGCGCTGCAACGATTCTTCAACCTGATGCCGACTCTTTCCCGTCGTACAACTCTTATCATTGCTCTTGCGTGTCTTACCATAGGCAGTGCCTTCCTTCTTGAGTATTTTTTGACGACGACACCGAGCCGGCCATTCGGCCATACTCAAATGGCTCACCTCATTGGGTGGGTTGGTCTAGGCATCATTGGATTGACGTTTGTCTATCCATGGAAACGGTGGCGGCATCCAAATCAGGTTTGGCCCAAACGTTGGTTTCAGGTGCATATGGTGGCTGGGGTTCTCGGCCCTTTGGTGATTTTTGTTCATGCGGGTGCGCATTTTCATGCGTGGGCGCCGATTCTGGCTTTAATCACCATGGTTCTGGTGGTGGTCAGTGGCCTTGTCGGACAGGCGTTGCATTATTGGGTTTTTCAATTGCTGTATGAGCGTCGGCATCAACAGGATTTTGAAGGTCTATCGGAAGAAGGGATTGAGGCTCATTTACATGATTTGGCATTACAAGAAAAAGCATTGCGATGGTGGAAATGCCTTCATGGTCCTTTAACATGGTCGTTTGTGGCCTTCGTCTTGCTCCATATCGGTGGCGCATTATTTTTTGGAGGCATGTAAATGATTGGGTGTCTACGGCCATGGGTGGCGCCATTAATTTGGGGCATTACTGCCCTGTTGATTGGGACGGTCGTCTGGTTGTCCCCATACTATCCCGAAGCTCTTTGGGCTCCTGGGCATCTCAGTCGGTCTCATACGGATGTGACGTCATGTGGTTCGTGTCATGAACCGTTTCGGGGCCCGACCCCTCAGCAATGCCTATCCTGTCATTCCAGCCAGAAGTTTGCTGCGCGCTCTGAACCCGATGTGGCCAGTTTTCATGCCGACATTATTCAAAAGGCCCAATCCTGTTTGACCTGTCACGTCGAACATCAAGGTGTCCTGGCTGCCATTACGACTGGGCTGTTGAATAATCCTCATGGAGAATTTATTTTTCGTGCCACCGCCGCGACGTCCTGCTCGGATTGTCATATGATGGAGTCAGGCGATGGGGGAAATAGAATGAGTCTGCTCTCGAATTCCATGGTTAGTCATATTATTGAAGAAGGTGAGGGGGCGCATCGGATTGGCCATTTTGCGAAATGTCTCAATTGTCACCGTGGAGGTCAGCTGGACGTAGAGGATGATGATGAACATGAGGATGATTAGTCTGTTGAGGGGGTGAGGTTGTCAAAATATCTGGGTATGACTGAGGGTGCCATGCTTCAGACCTTATTGGAAAAACATTCGCCTCAACCTGGACACGATTGAGATGGGACAAATGAAAGAGCTAATCCAATCGGCTGATGCATTGAAAATCCCACTCACTCAAGAAATAAGAAATTTCAGTGGAAGGTTGCTGTAGCTCATCTATGGTGAAGTGGTGTAAAAAAAATATTTCGTGACTGGAACTCCCTCAAACAGAAGGAATTATTTTATGCGAATGTTATTAGCCATTGATCAATCCAAAGATTCCAAGGCTGCAATTACTTTGCTGCAAAAAATGCAGTGGCCTGCCGGGTCAACCTTGATATTGCTGCATGTCACGACCATAGATGACAGGCCTGTGCCAACGGAGTCGAGTCGATTGTCTAGAAAGAAATCAGGCGATGCTGAGGAACCTTTAGCCCGAGTGCAGTCAGAGCTTCAACGACTGGAACAATTGCTGGGATCGGACACGTTGCAGGTTCAATCGATGGTCGTGAACGGGGTTCCGGGGCAGGAAATTTTGAATGCCATTCAGAAAAAGAAGATTGATGTGGTGGCCCTTGGTTCCAGAGGGCTCTCTCGAATTTCTGGTTTGCTGATGGGTAGCGTGAGTGAATGGGTCTTGAATGATGCTCTATGTTCGGTCCTTATTGGACGACCAACGGCACGGAGAGGGAAATCGTCAAACACCCTCAATGTGTTGCTTGCGACCGATGGATCACCCGATGCCTGGAAAGCCGTGGATATTCTCAAAGAATTGGGACTTCCCCCCGAGTCTACCATAACATTGCTTCATGTGATCAAAAAACATATGTATGAAACCGCACAATGTGTGGATCGTGCCGGAAAAAGTCAGGCGGAATTTTCAAAATTGGCCAAGGATCTGTGTCGGGATCGTGATTCAGCCGGTGTGCGCCTTCTGAAGGCCACTCGAGATGCCCTGGGTTCTCTTTCACTCACTATTCAGGAACGCGTGGCTTTGGGACATGAAACAGAGGAAATCCTGAAGGCGGCCCGGCAACAAACAGCCGACTTGATACTCATGGGTTCAAGGGGAAAGACTGGTCTGAGGCGATTTCTGATGGGAGGTGTGGCGCGTACGGTTAGTCGACATGCTCCTTGTTCGGTACTCGTCGTGCGAGCTCCGAAGAAAACGTAGAGACGTTGAGGGTGTTTCTGAAATGTAACTACTACATTTTCTGTGGAGTAATTCCACACTGTTGTTTCGTTTTTTAGTGTTTCTCATCCCCAAATAGGGACAAATTTGCGTAATTTCTGGTCAATAGCGAGGTCTAGATTTTGCTGTGATTCATAGTCAAGGTGTTCTGGGTTTTCTTGAACGCAATCGATGATGTTTGAGAGGGAAGAAGAAGGACGATGAAGCAAGTTCTGGTTCATGGGCAGGCTGGGGAAGAGGCTTGTACCATTATGGTGGTGGATCAAGATAAGGCCATGAGGGCGGTTTTGGTTGATGCACTCCAGGAAAAGGGATGTCGGGTGCTGGAATCCCAGGATGGGAAGGGGGCATTGAATACACTTCGGACGGTCTCCCCACGGATTATCGTCACGGATTTGAAAATTCCTGACGGAGGCTATCCGTATTTGCGGCTTCTGAAAGCCTCAGCTCCACAGAGTTGCATTGTGGTGATAACGGCCTATGTTGATAGCCAATCCAAAGCGAAGGCGCTTGAATGTGGCGCGCAAGGATATTTTGAGAAACCCCTTCATCTGAAGGAGTTGAAAACCTGGATTTGCCAAATGTGTATGGTCAATCCATGTGGGAATATGATGGAATATTATTAAATAATTAGATATTATCAGGGAAAAGGAGAAGGAGTGACGATGGCCGGATCGTATGCGTCAACGGAGTCTGATGTTTCGCCGCTCGTTCATGCTCGTCTTGAGGGTTTGAAGGCGTTAGCCGAACATGTGGAGGAACCAATCCTGATTTTTAATCCACAGATGGAATTGGTCTATGTCAATCCTTCCGCAGATAAAATTGCGAAAGATTGTCCCTTAGGTTCTACGCTCACCACACGTCCTTCTCATTTAAGTGCTTCGAATCAGTCTCCTTGTGACCCCTGTACTGCGACCTATCTATTCCGGTCTAACGTTCAGGATTTAGCCACCCCCTCAGGGTCGGTGTCCTCCGTCGCTCTTCCCGAAACATGTCCAATGTTGCGGGCTGTGGCCGTCAAAGGTGAGACCGGCATCACACATTTTGCGGTACTTATGGGAGATCGTGGCAGTGAGAGTGTCGTCGTTGCTCGGAAAGAACAAGGGTTCTCAGGCCTTCCTCCTCGTCAGGAGAGGGCTGTAGGGGAGGTTCCCCAGCGGACGATTATTGGTGAGAGTGAACCCATTCAGCGGTTAAGGGAAACGATTCAATTGGTCGCGGTCAGTGAGGCCACGGTCTTGATTCAAGGGGAGAGTGGAACGGGTAAAGAATTAGTCGCAAAGACCATTCATGCGTTGAGCCATCGACGAGCCCGGCCTTTTGTGGTGGTGGAATGTAGCGCCCTACCGGAAACCTTACTGGAAAGTGAATTATTTGGCCATATGCGGGGCGCCTTTACTGGAGCGATTGTTGATCGTAAGGGGTTGTTTGAAGAAGCTGAAGGAGGCACGATTTTTTTAGATGAGATTGCCGATACCACTCCCGGGTTTCAGGCTCGATTATTGAGGGTGTTGCAGGAGGGAGAAATTAAACCCGTTGGGAGCAATCGCTCTATTCAAGTAGATGTCCGGGTGATTTCCGCTGGCAATCAATCCCTAGAAGAGTTGGTCAAGGCTAAGCGCTTTCGCGGTGATTTGTATTATCGCTTAGCGGTGTTGCCCTTAACCGTTCCACCCTTACGTGAGCGTCCGGAAGATATTGTGTTATTGGCCAAGCATTTCCTCGATATTTCAACCGGCCAGCATGGTCGACCGGCTTTGGCGCTTCATCCAGATGCGTTGAAGGCCTTAACGCATTATGCTTGGCCGGGGAATGTCCGGGAGTTAGGGAATCTGATTGAGCGAGCGGTGGTGACCTGTCGTCATTCCACCATTCATGTCAGTGATCTCTTTGGGTCGAAGCAATTAGAGGGTACTAAAGGTACTGACGGTGAGTTGAGGGCTGTGAGTAAAGCCGCTCGTCGAGTGGCCGAACGAGATCGTATACTTGAAGCGCTTTCCCAAACCAATGGTGATAAGACGCGGGCTGCACGCCTCCTCAAAATCAGTCGTTCTAATCTTTATAATAAATTGCGACTGTATCACATCTTGTAATTTTCAACGATCCTGTCCCTATTCTCCCCATTGCCGCCTATTTTGTGTCCAAAAAATTGGACGCGTAACTTGTTGATTTATTGGATAGCGCAACTTTGTGTGGGTTCTTCTGTCCAGAACCGCAGAATTTCTGGATGTCGTGATCCATTAAAAAACTCGATGGTATCTGCCCCATTACCTGCATGAATAGGTCCTGTTCCTCTTTCTTGCTCCAGATGCTACATTCCTGGCACTTATGTTGCTTTGATTTCTGTTGCCGACATTGGGTGGGGTGTGATGGACCGGCCTCCGGAATGCCCGACCTCCGAAAGAGGATACCTAATGTCGGCACTCAACCTTGATGGTATGTGAGTGAGTCAGTTCAGAAAAATCGAAAATGATCTGATGGAACAGATTGTTGCTGTCAATTTTGTTTTTTTATTCACCAAACGCCTTAACTAAAGGAGTCCGGAGCATGTATCACCGCCAACCGACTTTATTCACGGTTTCGGCGTTCTTGGCGCTATTTGGGGGAGCCACTATTGTGGGAACTCCCTCTGTTGGTAGCGCGGAGAATGCTTCCTCAGAGCATGCCCATCAAATGGGCATGAATTCCCAATCACCTGGCTGGGCCGAAAAGCTCAAGGGCCAGACGATTGTGGAAGATGCGATGGAGGGTCGCGCCGAACGGGCGGCACTCGTCGAGCAGCAGCATCAACGGATGATGCAGCAAATGCAGAAAGAAGCTGACCACAGAGGGGCTGACACGGGTGCGTTTAACTCCATGTCGATGATTCATCAATATGGCGCAGGACCCGGCAATGGTTTGCTGGCCAGTCCTTCCGGTGTGGAACCCGTTTCGATGAAAGGGGGCTTGTGTCCTAAGACGGCCCCGGTTCGAAATTACGATATATCCGCCATTAATGTGGAAATCAGCTTGAATCAATGGCTGGATTATTATCCAGGGTACATGTACGCCTTGACTGAAGACATTGACAAAATTCGTGAAGAAGAAGAAAAAAATCGCGAGGCTCGGGAAAAAGAGGGCCATCATGATGCAGGGGGCGTGAAAAACGGGATCCAAGACCAGTGGATTCAACCCTTGGTGATTCGTGGCAATCAAGGCGACTGTGTCAAAATTACGCTGAACAATAAGTTAGAGTTCGGTGAAGAAGTCAGTTTGCATATTAATGGTTCGGATATGGTCATGAGTGATAGTGGCACGCCAGCTACAACGACCAATCCAGCCACCGTGGCCGCAGAAGGCCAAAGCGTCAGTATGGAATGGTATATCCATCCAGAGACGCAAGAAGGTGGAAAGCAATTTCATACGTTTAGTAATGATCGGGAACTGACGGTCATGGGGATGTTCGGGGTGTTCGTCGTCGAGCCCAAAGGGTCGAATTACTTTGAACCCTTAGGAACGGGACCAGCCACGGAAGCCCGGAGCGGCTGGCAGGTTATGATTGATAATGGGGACGGTCCGGATTTCCGTGAATTTGTCCTGATTTATCATGAAGTCGGTGACGAAGCCTTTCGTCCCGTCAATAAACATGGGGATTTCTTACCCCAACGGGATCCGTTAACGGATGCGTATCGCCCAGGTGCCCGGGCGCTCAACTATCGCAGTGAGCCGTTCGGCATCAATAACATGCATGTGCAACATGAATATTTTGGATTTGAAGATGAGTCGATGGCCTATAGCTCCTATACCTTTGGGGATGCGGCCCCGACTATTCCTCGGAGTTATTTAGGTGATCCTGCCAAATTCCGTGTGGTGCATGGTGGATCGGAAGTGTTCCATTCCCATCATCCACATGGGGGATCCATCCGTTGGCAACGCAGTCCTCGGGCTACGCAAATGCCCGTGTGGAACACGGGTCAAAGTGGGCCAGTGAAATACCCGGTCATTCGTACTAAATCTGATCGGGTGGATGTGGAGGTCATCGGGCCATCAGAGGCGTTGGATTTAGAAACAGAATGTGGCTCAGGTTTGTGCCAATGGTTAGCGGGAGATTTTCTCTTCCATTGCCATGTGGCGCATCACTATGTAGCCGGGATGTGGGGCTACTGGCGGGTGTATAACACCATGCAAGAGCCTGGTGTCCAAAATGACGTCATGGCGCCGTTACGCGAGTTGCCTGACCGATTGGGTCGAATTCACAAACCGGTGACCTCTGATCAATTGGTCGGGAAGACCGTCAATTGGTTTGGCAAGCAATTCAAGATTGTGGGTGAAGGCAAGAGCAATTGGAAAGCCGAACCTGCCGTTGTCAATATTAAAGATTGGGTCGAAATGCAGTTAGCCAATCAAGGCAAGCCTGGTCATACGGATGATGAAAAAGGGCAGATGATGGCCTATGATGCCACCGTCATGGACTGGGTCTGGCAGGGCAATAAGGCCATGAGTGAGAAGGAAGCCACGTTAGGGGAGAACCCCAAGTATCGTCCGGAGTTGTTGGGATATAAGGCGGGCGAACGGCATGGCATTTTGTTTGAACCCACGACGGGAAAAGTGGCGTGGCCTTGGTTGACGCCACATTTTGGTAAGCGAGTTCCGTTCTCGAATGATCATAACCCAGCCCCCTGGCTGGAAATGATTCGATTGAATCCCGATGGGACACGGTCGGTTGGACCCGCCAAGCCGGGAGAAAATGGTCCGTGGAGTTTGTGCCCGGATCGAGCCGGTTCGCAGGATTACAAAATCCATTTCATTAAGTTACCGATTGAATTATCGGCAGCCGAAGGCAGTGAGCCGGCTATTGTCGACCCCAACGGGTTGTTGTATGTGGTGCAGGAAGAAGAGGCAGCGGTTCGAGCGGACAACAACAAGAAGTTTCCGTTGGTCGTCCGGGCTAATGTGTATGATTGCATCGATTGGACACTCACCAGCGAGTGGATTGATGATGATATCACGAACTTCCAATCGTCCAAGATCAACACGCATTTCCATTTCTTTCAATTTGACAACCAAGCATCGGACGGGGTGATTTCAGGCTTCTCGTAC
>JAOUNC010000406.1 GCA_029881175.1 Nitrospirota bacterium
CATGAAAGAACGTGGATGTTGGGAATCCGATAAATACTGAAAATCCGGGTCAGGGTTTTTTTAGGGTTTGCCATAACCAATAATTGCAAGTTTCTTAATCACGCCGGCCTCTAGGATCCTTCCAACAAGGATGAGGAGAACTCCATGCCTATCAATTTGACGTCAGTCTCGATTACCAAGCCTGAGGAGATCAACCTTATTTTAGGTCAGGCACATTTTATTAAAACCGTGGAGGACCTTCATGAGGCCCTGGTCACTGCTGTCCCGGGGATCAAATTCGGGCTGGCCTTTTGCGAAGCCTCCGATCCCTGCCTGGTGCGATGGAGTGGGACCGATAGTGAATTGACGGATCTCGCCAAAACGACCGCTTACGCAATTGGTGCCGGTCATAGTTTTCTTATTTTCTTGCGCGATTGCTTTCCCATTAATGTGTTGCCCGTGGTTCGTCAGGTGCCTGAGGTTTGTCAGATTTTTTGTGCGACCGCCAATGCCGTTGAGGTCATTCTGGCTGAGACGGCGCAGGGGCGAGGGATTGTCGGGGTGATCGACGGTAGTTCTCCCAAAGGAGTGGAACAGGAGGCAGACATTCAAGTACGAAAAGCCATGTTGCGTCAGTTTGGCTATAAATTGTGAAAGGGGAGGTATGTCGAATACTCAGCAGATCATCAAGGCTGTCCATGCCGCGTTGGAACATGAACCGCGCATTAACCTTCATGCACATCCTGTCACCATCAGTTATGACAATGAGGTCCTGACTCTTGAGGGAGAAGTTCAGGATATCGCCGCGAAGAAACTGACGATGGAGTTGGCCGTTGTCGTTCCCGGGGTGACCGGAATCGTTGATCGCCTCCATGTCACCCCTGCGGTGAGAATAGGGGATGGGGCAATTTTAACGGCGGTTCGAGATGTCTTGCTTCAGGAGCCGGCCTTACAAGATTGCGCCGTGCGCGTGCGAAACAAAGGGACCGTGGAGACAATTCGGGAGTCGTCTACGTCCAATGCGGGAGTCATCGAACTATCCGTGAATGACGGGGTCGTGCTCCTTGATGATCATGTGCCAAGCCTCGCCAAAAAGCGGCTGGCCGGAGTCTTGTCCTGGTGGGTTCCAGGGTGCCGCGATGTCATCAACGGAATGGCCGTTGAACCTCCTGAGGAAGATAATGATGAGGAATTGGTGGATGCCGTTCGGCTAGTTTTGAGAAAAGATCCCTTTGCGAATGCCGATCAGGTTCGTGTCAGTTCCAAACATTCCGTAATCACTTTGGAGGGACGGGTCATCAATGACGTGCAGCGACGTGCAGTTGAAAACGATGCCTGGTATGTGTTTGGGGTTGATAAGGTTATCAATAAGCTTCAGATACAAACATAACCGAGTACAACCAGTTACGATGGTGTTGGTGCATCAGGTGCCTCAAGGCCATGCTATTCACCAGCGAAGAGAAATGCCGGGAGACAGAACAAGCCCATCACCAGAAATCTGGTGAAAACGTTTTTATGCCTCTCAGGAAAGTTCACGCAGCCGAACATTGCAAGCCAAGTCGAGGTTCCAAGACCTGGATGCTCAAGGGTGGTTTCATTTTCTGCTGAATGACCAGGCATCATTCTCCTTCGAAGAGGTTTTGACAATTCTTTAAGATGCACCTAAGGCTCGTTGAGCGGTGACTCATCTTCTTTGAAGGTTACCGATGAACCTGCCTTTGGAGCTTGGTGATTCTCTTTCCCGGCGGCCCACCGTTCTTTGAGTTTCGCTAAAAATTTCTGGTGGGTAATGACCACCACTTCATCCTCGGCCTTCACCTCAGTGGCCTCCTCTGGCAGGATGAAAGCATTGTCACGATACAGGCAAATCGGCCGGAGTTCGCCTGGGATGGCAATCTGTTCGAGGGGACCTTCATCTTCCGGACGAGCCACAAACGAAAAGACCCGGGCTTCATCTTTAATCATCCCGGATAATTCCAAAAGATCCCGGCCCGCGAATTTGTCTGCTAAATATCGGCCCATGGTGCCAGCCGGAATGATTGTTTCTTCAAGGCCAAGTTCCAAACAGATGTGCTCAAATTCCGGATTAACGATCTTGGTGACTACGCGGGGAAAACCCAAGGACCGGCCTACCAAGCTGGCGATAATGTTGACCTGATCGTTTGTCGCTAAACAAAACAGAAAATCCGAATGGGCAGGATCGGTCTCCCGTTGAATGGCCGGCGTGGTGCCGTCTCCGTGGACGAACCCGCAATCGAGATCCTTGCTCAATTCATCGATTCGTTCTTTGTTGCATTCCACGATGACCACTTCATGCCCTCGTTTCAAGAGAATTTCTGCGGTCATGACAGTCAAAGAACTGGCTCCAATAAAGACGGCTCTCATTCGCTTCGTGCATTCCTTTCTCGCCAGGTGGCCGGGTAGAGCACCACCAGCAGCGCGATAATTTCCAGTCGTCCCGCCAGCATATCAAACCCGAGCACCCCTTTCAGCCACCATGGGAGATCGGTACTGGTGATACCTGTTGATAATCCGACGGTTCCGGTGGCAGACGTGACTTCAAAAAGCGCATCTAACGGATCGTAGCCCTCGGCGAGAAAGACTGCCCAGGAGAAAAATATTACACCCATAAACAGGACGATGAGCAGTAAGGCGCGGATAAGGTCCTCCTCTTCCAATCGGCGTTTTCCCAGCCAGGGTTCGACTACCGCATGCGGCGGAGCGCAGGCTCGTTGAATAGCCAAACGAATCAGTACCAGGACAATGAGGAAGCGAAAAATTTTGATCCCGCCTGTGGTCGAGCCGACGCTTCCACCGATGAACATGCAGGCCATGAGTAACGATTTGGAGGTTGGGTCGATCTCGGCGATCGATACCGTGCTGAAGCCGGTTCCGGTTTGGGCCGACACTCCCAAGGCGGCACCATGGGCCAGAGCCCCGGTCCAGCCGAGATTGGTGTGTTGTCCCAAGGATAGCCCGACGACTATGGCCGCCAGACTACAAAGTAGCAGCAGGGCTGGTAATTCCACATCGGTGGTCAGCTGGCGAAACCCATGGTGGTATGTATACGCATAGAGAGGTAGGGAAATTGACCCGCACAGGCAC
>JAOUNC010000407.1 GCA_029881175.1 Nitrospirota bacterium
CGGTTGCTTCATCCCAGTCGGCTTATGATGGTGACGATCAACCAGGAAATTGCCCAAAGCGATTGCCTCTTTTACATCCTTCCCGATTCGTAAGCATTCAATATTCTCTATTCGGTCGTTGGTCGGGGGCCGGCCCTTCAGCCGCTTCCTGCGATGTGTCCGCCAGCCTCAAACCCCTTTGGCGTTGATTGAATCAACTCTATTCCTCGTGGCTGGCCTCGGGATTCACGAACAAAGGCTCCAATGTGAGAAGCCTTGGGGTTTCAAAGCGAAGCATAAATCCACTGAATGCCCCGTCCGTATGCGGCAGGGACACATTTTATTTCTGGACAACTTGTCCGATTTCAAGGACAAGTTGTCCCGTGATTGTGGGGAAGTGAGCGCTCCGTCAACATCAGTAAAGCCAAAATGGTCGGCTTTGCCCGGGCGCACTCTGCAATATTGGCACAAAATTTTAGACGGGATGATAGGTATTCCATTTGCATTGTGAGCGTTCGAGAGGTTGGCCATGGGATGGCCAAGCATTCACGATTTAAATGGGGGGATTATGCTGAATAGGTGCGAATCGTGTGGGCGACATTCTTTACAGTCGGCGTATGAAGCTACGACACAACATGAGTTGTGTCCTACTTGTTATGATGACCTGGTGAAACAACTGGCAGCCAAAGACCGGAAAAAACGTCTTCACCCTGATTACGCATCAACCCTAGCATAACAACCCATTAGTCTGACAAAGGCGTTTAGCGCAAGTCTTGAAATGAGCTAGGGTTTACAATCGAACAAATGAAGAGGGTGGGATCAGGGAGCTTGCTCGCCTGTTCCCCTCATACGTAAAATGAGCACTGTTGCCTAAGAACAAGGCTGCTGTATGTGGTCTGGGGAAATTATGAAGAATCGTGAATCGCGCATAAAGGCTTCGTCTAGAGTTATGGCATGATTAAACGATCTCTAGAAGATGGCATACCGGCCACCACGCAAGATCTGAAGCAACGCAATGAGGAGCTGGTCCTCGCCAACGAAAGGCTTGTGGTGGATCAGCGGGAGTTGCTGCGGCAACAGCGGCTGGCTGTCTTGGGGAAACTTGTGGCGACCATTGCCCACAAAATAGGGACGCCGTTAACCGCCATCTCAGGACATCTTCAACTCTTATTGGAAGACCCAGGACTTTCCTCTGACGTGAATCAAAGGCTTCAGATAATCTTTCGCCAAACGCATCGGCTGAATACGGTCATGCAAGATTTGTTGAATTTTGCCAGGACCCCTACGTTATCCCTGGAACCGGTCTCCATCCCTCAATGTCTTGATCAAGCCCTGCAACTGTTTCTTCCCATTTTTGACAAACAATCTATTCAGTTGAGCACGCAGTATGATGCCTCATTGCCCCTGGCCTGCGCGGATTGCTTACAACTGCAGGATGCCTTCAACAATCTCATTGATAATGCCATTGACGCGATGCCCCATGGGGGACAACTAACGGTCAGTGCCAGGCCTCAGGAAAGTCAGGGGAGGGTCGTCAATGAAGCAGGAATTTGTATAGAAATTCACGATACGGGGACCGGCATTCCATCCGATTGTCTGGAGTCGGTCTTTCAGGCATTTTTCACCACTAAAGATATTGGGGAAGGCACAGGGCTGGGATTAGCGATTGCGTCGGAAATCGTTCAGCAACATCATGGTAAGCTCTCTGTGGAGAGCAAGGAGGGAAAAGGGACAACCTTCTTTTTGTGGCTTCCAGCCTGGAATGAGAAAATGTGATGGCCAACGCTCGCGTATTAATTGTTGATGATGAAATCGAGACCTGTGCCTTACTCCGTGAAATCATGGAAAAGGAGGGGTACGACGTTCAAGTGGCCCATGAAGGTCAAGCCGCATTGAATTTGGTGATTGGCCAACATCCGGATGTGGTCTTGAGTGACATCCAGATGCCGGGAATGAATGGCATTCAACTGTTGATGGCCATTCACCAGCATCAACCAGCCACGCAAGTCATTCTCCTAACCGCCTACGGGTCGTTAAGCACCGCCGTGGAGGGCATCAAAGCCGGTGCGTTTGATTATCTCAGTAAGCCCTTTGTGTTGGATGAGATTCGAACCGTGGTTCGTCACGCGTTGGAACATAAGCGCATGCTTGAGGAGAACCGCACGCTTCGTGATCGGGTGGCTCCATCCAATCCTCTGAACCTGATTCAAGGGAAAAGCCCGGCATTGGTGGCGGTGTACAAGTTGATTGCCCGTGTCGCTCCGACGGATTCCACGGTGTTAATCCAAGGGGAAAGCGGAACGGGAAAAGAGCTGATCGCAAGGGCTATCCATGCGAATAGCCTACGCAAGGACGGCCCCTTTGTGGCTGTGGACTGTGGAACCCTTGCCGAGACCATCCTGGAAAGTGAGTTGTTTGGGCATGAGCGTGGGGCTTTTACCGGTGCGATATCAAGAAAAAAGGGATTAATGGAATCCGCCCAACATGGGACGTGTTTTTTAGATGAAATCGGGGATATTTCTTCGACGTTGCAAAGCAAACTCCTTCGCGTCTTGCAAGAGCATGAAATTCGCTATGTGGGCGGTGTCGACTCCATTCCCGTGAACGCCAGGATCGTCGCCGCGACGAACAAGAATTTGAAGAATTTAGTCAAAGAAGGGAAGTTTCGTGAAGATCTGTATTATCGGTTAAATGTGGTCACCATTGCGTTGCCTCCTCTTCGGGATCGTCTCCAGGATATTCCCGTCTTAGTGGATTTTTTCCTTGAAAAGCATGGGAAGACGGCCTCGAAGCATGTGACCGGTATCAGTTCGCAAGCTATGGCGTTAATCATGCAATACAATTGGCCAGGTAATGTGCGTGAGCTGGAACATACGATTGAACATGCCATTGTCCTGACCGGGCAGTCGACGATCATGCCTCAAGATCTGCCGGAAGCAATTAGCACGCATAGCACGAGCAAGCCCACGACGAATGGGTGGAAGACCCTAGAGCAACTGGAACGAGAACATATTCTTCGTGTTCTGGAAGCATATAAGGGCGATGAAGCCCAGGCGGCTGAAGTGCTTGGTGTTCATCGCAAAACGATC
>JAOUNC010000408.1 GCA_029881175.1 Nitrospirota bacterium
CGAAATAGCATTCACAATTTCTTGATGTTGTTCCTGTTGCCGACGATGACTCTCAATAATTGGATCAATAATTTCACCACACATCAGACATCGCCATCCTGGCATCCAAATCTCCCCACTCGTGGCCATATCCACAAAATCATCAACAATCATCGTTCCCTGACATCTCGGACATTGCATACGGGCTCGATCCCCAAAAAAGGTTCTGGAGTATCAATCGGCTAATGAAGAAAAAAGCTTAAGGAGAACTTGGCAGAAGAATGAGATGAAGCCTGAAGAAAAAAACCCTCCGAATTACCTTACGCCTTCCCCCTCAGGCTTCGTGTCTTTAGTGTGACTCCTCACTCCTGACTTTTCACTCTTGACAAAAATGGCTTGGCTACGAAGCTTCCGGTGAAAGGTAATAGCGAACCGGTGAGCTTCATCTCGAATAGTTTGGACTAAGCGGCTGGCAGGAGATTTCAGTGGCAACACTATGGGGGACTTGTGCCCGGGCAGATAGATCCGTTCGTCTTTTTCCCCTTTCGCCTTGGCTAATCCACACACAGCAACCTGTGGCAGGCCAAACTCAGTGATTGCCTCCATGGCTGCGCCTAATTGTCCTATTCCCCCATCAATCACAATTAAATCTGGTTCCGGCAACACCTTCCCAGCTTTGGTAGCCAGCGTGCCTCCGTACCGGCGCTTGACCACTTCATGCATACTGGCAAAATCATTGGCGCCTTCCACGGTTTTAATACGGAACCGCCGATAATCACTTTTTTTCATGCGGCCATTTTCCCAAACCACCATCGACGCCACCGATTGCGCACCCATAGTATTGGAAATATCGAAACATTCAATGCGATGAGGCTGTGTGGACAACCCTAACAACTGTTGCAACTCCTCAATGGCTTCCCGTGACTCACTTTGCAGCCGAAGATGTTCATGTAACGCAGCCGTGGCATTTTCTTGAGCGAGCTGCCGTAATTGATGCTTCACTCCACGTTCCGGCACCAGCATCCGCACGGCTTGGCCTTTTTTCTCTGACAACCACTGCTGCACCAAGGCATGATCTTCAATCTTGACGGGTAACAACAGTTCCTTGGGAGGCACAACCGCTTGATGATACAACTGCTCAAGTGTGCTCCGAACAAGTTCCTCATCCGACACATCTCCGGCATCGGCCCAGAAAAAATCACGACGGCCAATTAACAGACCCCCTCGCACAAAGAGCAATTGCACATCTGCAGCCGCTCCAGCTCGCACCAGCCCGAACACATCCTGATCGACCGGACCAATTTGCGCAACACGCTGTCTTTGCAATGTCCGTTCAACGCTATGTATCCGATCACGTAACCGAGCGGCATCTTCAAACGCTTCGCGTTCGGCCATCGCATGCATGTCATCACGCAGTGAGGTCAAGAGCTCCTGATCTCGTCCTTCCAAAAACCACCGAACCTGCTGGACGATCTGATGATAGTCCTCTTGGGTCTGATTGCCGGTACAAGGAGCCATGCAGCGCTTAATCTCAAATTCGAGACAGGCGCGATCAGCTTTGCCATCAATCTCAATCTTGCAGGTGGCCAAGGGGAACACTTTCCGAATGACTTTCAAGGTTTCACGCATCGCCCCCGTTGGCACATACGGGCCGAAATAGAGCGCCTTATCGTGTTTCACGCGCCGTACAATCGAAAGCCGGGGGAAATCGTCCTGTATCGGCAACCGCAAATAGGGGTACTGTTTGTCGTCTCGAAGCACCACATTAAAGCGCGGACGATGCCGCTTAATGAGGTTGCTTTCAAGAATTAAGGCTTCCAGCTCCGATTTGGCGATAATAGTTTCCAAATCAACGGCATGGGCGACCAACGCACGAATCTTCGGACTGAGGTCGGCGCCTTTTTGGAAATACGAACGGACGCGATCGGCTAACACCGCCGCTTTGCCAATATAGATGATCTCATTCGAACGATCTTTAAACAGATACACCCCAGGCTGCCTGGGAAGATGATTCAACTTCCCCTCTAGATGACCCAAGTCAAGTGAAGGGCTTGTCGCCGATGTGGTGTTTGCGTTCTTCATCCGGCTCACACCTTCCTGGTCAAACAATTGCCACGCCTGGGGCCCGTTGAATCAACTCAATTTCATAACCATCAGGCGCATCGATAAAGATAAATTGACTTCCTGATGACGACTGTGTCGGACCATCCGTAATAGGAACGCCTTGGGTGTGCAATTCTTGAATCGTGCGATCCAAATCATCCACCTCAAACGCCAGATGGACCAGATCTTCCTGAACCCTAACGGGCCCACTGGTGGGGAAGCTGCAGAGCTCAATCAATTCCTCACTATTGGGAACGGCTAAAAACGCCAGATGAGATCCGCGCGGAGAGACCTTTTGCTCCACCACTTCCAAGCCTAGCACCTCACGATAAAACTTCAATGTCTGCTCCATATCACTCACACGCATTCGAGTATGCAATAATTTTTTGACATTCATCTCACCCTCCTTCAAAAAAAGAGCTATAAACCGCCCTTCTCAAACACATAGAAATTTCCGTGAAGACCTCTGCAAGAGAATCTCCCCCTCCTCTTTCATTTTCTCTGGTCGGAGTCCATTGAGCAACAACATTGCTATAAGACACCCCTTGCCGTAAACTTTCCCATTGTTTCATCAATTACCCACATTCTCACGGAGGAGATGTGATTAGCCATAAAATTCGCGCCTCCCATTTCATCCTATCGGTCCTGTTTTTCATTCTGCACATAGTCTTCCCTCAAGACATTTTTGCTGAAGGGTTTCGAATTCTAGATCATGGGGCTTCGGCAACAGCCCAAGCCGCCGCATTTGCCGCGCAAGCCGATGATGCCCCCGCCATTCATTATAATCCAGCCGGCATGACCCAATTGGAAGGTATTCAATTGTCCGGTGGGGCCCTCTTTATCGGTGGAGATATTCGGTTTAAGAGTGCCTCCGGAGGAAAAGTAAAAGGCGGTTTCGGTGGGACAATCGCCAACCCTCCGCCCAGCACGTTCTTTTTGACGGCGCATTTACCCGCTTTGGGATTAAAGAATTTACCGAACT
>JAOUNC010000409.1 GCA_029881175.1 Nitrospirota bacterium
CCAATTCACAGTCATGCGCAACGTGGGTATAGGCCATCAGAAAATTATGATGCCCAATCCTCGTCACCCCACTGCCAAAGGCAGTTCCACGATTAATGGTGACATTTTCACGGAAAATATTATGATCGCCAATACAGACTTTTGTGGGTTCATCCTTATATTGCAAATGCTGCGGTGGGGTGCCAATCGATACAAACGGGGAAATGCGACAACATCGTCCAATTTCCGTGTGCCCTTCAATACAGACATGCGCAGACAACTCCGTTTGACTGCCAATGGTGACATGTTCTCCAACCACACAATACGGACCAATCACCACATCTTCCCTAATGTCCGATTTGGGATGCACAATCGCAGTAGGATGAATGTTCATGACATGCTCATTTCATCAATAAAAACGGATACTCAATAGAGGAACAGCTCCATTCACAAAATTCGGCTGATACCGCTCCGAGCTATTCCCCCTCTTCATCCCTGACCATCGCCGTCATTTCCGCCTCACAAACCAACGTGGTATCCACCGTTATTTTGCCAGCCATTTTCCAGAAGGGATCTTTTCTCCGTACCACCTTCACCTCTACAAGCAATTGGTCCCCAGGAACGACGGGACGACGGAATTTGGCTTTCTGAATACCAGTCAGAAAAACTGTCGGCCGGCCTTTGCCTTCGGCAGTCTTCCTGGCTAGGACCCCACCAACCTGCGCCATGACCTCAAGGAGTAAGACCCCTGGCATAATCGGTCGCCCAGGAAAATGTCCTTGAAAAAATTGCTCATTTGCCGTGACATTTTTTATTCCGACAATCCGCGTTGCCTCCTCTAGTTCAATAATCCGATCTACTAACAAGAACGGATACCGGTGAGGAAGTAACGCTTGAATATCGAGGATATCTAAGGTCTCTTGAGCCATATGCGGTTCTCCTCTTTCCTGAGCTGCTCACTCATTCACAGCAACCATGCGATGCAACTGAATATTTTGAAACCCTCACGGAGATGGCGTTTCTTGACTTTTCTGATTCAATGTCTGAATGACGTTCGTCGAAATATCCCAACTCGGTTGATAATAGACCGTACCGGAATTGGCTCCATGCTCAAGGACCAGGCCTAAATTACGATCATGAGCAATCTGCTCGACCACCGCACCCACCTCACGGCGGAACTCATTTTGCAGCTCAGCTTGCTTGGCTTGAACCTCACGATTCAAATCAGCCACTTTTTGTTGATAGGCGCCCATTTTTTGACGAAATTGCTCTTCCTTCATTTCCCTGGCGGCTTGACTGAGCACGGTTCTCTGAGCACGCAAATCTTCTTCCATATCTCGGAGTTCCCTCTGTTCCAACTCCACGAGGGCCTGTCGGTTTTTCATGAAGGCATTAAGATTATCAGTAAGTTCTTGCCCTTTGGTCGTTTCTTGTAAGATTCGCTGCGGATCAATCACTCCGATCACCAACGCTGAATGAACCTCGCTATTCACCGGGGCACAACTCCAACACCCCACACTAAGGAAAAGGAGGATAAAAAGGTGCCTACCCCCTAAGCTCATTGAGCCACTCATTGACGAATTTCCAATGCTATCGCGTGCCATACCGCCTCATTTCTCTATTCTTACCCTAGCCTAAAAAACTGATCCAACGGAAAATTCAAATACCCACTTTCTGTCCTTCGATGGTCCATCTATAGGACGCCCATACGCTGCCCGAAGAGGCCCAAAGGGTGAAATCCATCTCACTTCCACGCCAGCCGCCTTTCGAAGATCAAAGTCTAATTTCTCTCCCTGGGAAAAGCCCTTCCCATAGTCAAAGAAAATGACACCGTTCAACTTGGCATCTGGCAACAATGGAAAGATTACATCATTATTAATAATTAATTGTTTATTGCCCCCTTCAGGATCGTTACTAGAGGTCACTGGCCCGGCACGGCCAAACTTAAATCCCCGAACGGTATTAATGCCGCCCACGTAGAAAAACTCAGGAATAGGGAGATCTTCTCCATTAAATCCTGTTCCATATCCAATCCGCCCTCGAATGGCATGACGGAAATCCCAAAAAGGAAGTGGAGTATATTTCAAGGCATCAAAGGAGGCACTATAAAAATTATTTGACCCTCCAAATATGTCTGTTCCAAGACTCGCACGGACACCGACTCGCGAGCCCCGCCTGGGGTCTAGATAAAAATCGCGAGAGTCACGGAATAAACTAGCTCGAAATCCAGTCGTGGATTGAGTCCCTTCCTGATCCTTAATGATATCGTTGGCATCGGAATCCACATCCTTAATTTTGACCTGTTCGGCTACCAGCGTAAAGGTTCCCGTCAAGAATTCGGAAAACCCCTGACCAAACGTCAGATTCGCCCCTTGTTTCTTCTCAACGTACGTCAGGAAATTCGTGAAGGAGCTGAACACATCAGCTTGGGCAGAGACTAAGGTATCAAAAATGGCTGGATTGCGAAAGGTAATCGTCCCAATGGTTCGCCGTCCTCCTACCTGTCCTCTGATCCGTGCTAAATACCCGCGCCCTAAGAAATTTCCCTCCGTAATATCCGCAATAAGGGTAAACTGATCTAAAGTGCTAAACCCACCACCGATGCTAAAGGCCCCCGTAGGCTTTTCTTTCACTTTGACATCTAAGTCTACTTCTCCAGGAGCGATTTGTTTGGGTAAAATTTCGACGGTTTCAAAGAAGTTCAGGTTATTCAGTCGCTCGAAACTTCTTTTAATGGCTGGAGAATCGATTAAGTCTCGTTCCTGAACACGCAATTCTCGCCGAATCACGTTATCACGAGTTTTACTATTTCCGGTGATGCGAATGTCTTTGATTCGCACCATTTCACCTTCCTCAATCGAAAAACCAATACGCGCACTTCGAGTCATCTGATCAGGCTCTACCGAGGGCGTTACGTCGGTAAAGGCATACCCTCGACTTCCATAGATGTCCGTTAAACGAGTAATTTCATCTCGGATTTTCACGCGCTGAAAGACCTCGCCAACTTGAATGGCAAGCCCCTCCCGCAATTCGGCCTCTGAAAACACCTCATTTCCCTTATACTGAATTTGACTCAC
>JAOUNC010000410.1 GCA_029881175.1 Nitrospirota bacterium
GCCAAAGCACTGATTTCTGCGTTCCGTATTTATCTTGATGTGCCCGTATGTTACGCCGTTGAGCGTATTTGTCAATGCTCACGAAAATGGTTGGAGCTCTAGTGGTCCATTTTCATTGGACCACTACATTATTCCTCGAGGGCCGATCGGGGGCGTTTGACTCCCTCACCGTTTTGAGACATGCGCTGTAGCTTCAGGAAAGATGTCACGCGACCTTTTGCCATGCAGACCGCACAATAGGTCCCGTCTTTGAGTTCAATGAGCCGTGATTCTCGCAGTGCGATCACTCGGCCTTGGCTATCGAACAGCTTCAGTTCATATACCCCCTGCTTGCCTTTCGCGGTTTGGATCGTTTTTTTTATCACCTCGATATTCCCTCCACCTTTGACCTTCTGTGTTCCCTGATCGAAATCGCTTGCTATGGGGAGGTTCGGGTAAGGGATGGACACGGGGCCGCCTGGCAATGGCGTCTTGCACACGTCGGGAAAGACGATGCTCATTCCCCGCGAGTTTTTGAGAGTTATGCCATTATAGATCAGCGGCGTGTCAGCCCAGGCGATGGCGGCAATCAGACAAATCATAAGAAGCGTCAGGTGATAGAAAAGAGTTTTCATCGTGTGTACTCCTCTTGATGCCAGACATTGGTGAGGTGCGTATTGTCCCTCTTGCAGCTTCATCAAGACAACTTCTCCTTCAGAAAATTCGTTAAGAGTTAGAGGGGTAAAATACCAGGGTTGATTGCCCACTTCATGGATAAGTTGTAAAAACTGGCATTTCACCTTTCAGACAATGTCCGCTGAAATGCTGATGGGAGTTGATCGCGGTCGTCAAACCATCCTTAATCTGTCATCCCCGCAGTTTTTGGCGGAGATCCATCATTTCCGTCTATTCGTGGGAAACAATGGATGGATTCCCGCTAACTACCCGCGGGAATGACGGAACGAGGACAAATAGACCTCATCCACAGATCGTGAACTTCATCAGACAATGTCTGGAAAATAAGGTCTAAAGTTTTACATGTTGAATCAGAATGAACAAAAACTTGCTAGAAGAACTGGGGGATAGGAATGCCGAAGTGTCTAACGGTAAAAAAACCGCAAGTGCTGGAGGTTGAGGAAAAACGAAAAGTGGTGCCGAAGGCGGGATTTGAACCCGCACACCCCGGAGGGCGCCAGACCCTGAATCTGGTGCGTCTGCCGTTCCGCCACTTCGGCACGTTGGAGGCGATTATCGTCTTTTAGAGAAGAAGGGTCAAGTTGAAGGAAGAGGTCCTATTGCCAGGTTCTACAAGGTCTTGTTCCTGGGTTATGCCACCAGACATATCGAACGCTTTCCGAGGGAGGTGTCTTATCTGTTGCTCTACTGAATTATCCTACCGTGGTGGGCTGCGTGGGAGAGCTGAGCAGGGTCTCCAAGAGTTTGTGGGGCCACCTTGGTTGAGCGGGTGGTACTCCCTGAATAAGATCATTGGTGTCTCCACTGAGGATAATGCGTTCTCGAATCAGGCCGCTGGCAGCAAGGAGTAACGGAGTCGGGATGCGCGGGGCGTCGTCTACGATCAGGAGATCATAAGGCACTTTTCGAAAGAGCGGATCAGTCATGATGCGACCCGGGGTGGTGGCCATGATCCGTTTGTTTTGCGCAAAGGCTTGACGGTTAGTGCCTTCTCCTGCGCTGAGCATTTCTCGAATTTTTTTGGTGCCGCCTAAGCGTTTGATTTCTTCTTTCAGTTCATCGTATTCCGGCCGCATATCTTTCGGGATGGTGGCTTCAGGAATGAGTTCTTTGATGCGGGCTTGGGCTATTTCGACTTCTTTCATGAGTCCATGAATTTTCCCTTCGTAAATCACGCGGTATTCAGCTAGCGTTTCTACGTTTTTCCCCGCAAACTGCATGCCCATTCGTTTCCAAATGGGCAACGCTTCATAGTCTCTCAGAATGGTATCGATGCCTTTGACCTTTCCCTGCCAATCACTGAGCTGCGTCAGAAGTCGCCATTCTAAGAGTTTCACTTCGTTGAGATCTTTTTGCTTATCGCGTTTGTAAGCCAGGATGGGCGTCAGTTCCCGGAAGCGATCGTATTTTTTGCGCAGGGCGATTTTGTTGGCATTGGCCTTGGCGTAAAAATGATGCATCTGGGCTTCATAGCCTAGCTCATGAAGGGGCATGGTAGCCGCTTCTTTAATGAGTGAGAGTTCATAGCGACAGAGTAGGCTCCGGTGGGGTAGTGCGGCCATTTTTAAGGCGCGGGCCACCGTGCCGGTTAACGCATCGACGGTTTCATGATCTGGCGCCATTAACAGGATACGTTTATTTTTGCGTACCTGCTCGAGAATGAGCGCGGTCAGCCTGGTCCATCGAGTTGAGCGGTCGTCTCCCCAAACGGTCGTCAATACTGTAGTGGGAATATTCCCTCTTGCTTGTGCCGTGTCGGCGACTGGAGATGGATGGAGCCAGGGCACCAGCCGTTCGGCCGGCCCGAGCGTAAACGAGTCGGGTTTCGTCGCCATGTCAGAAAGCCGTGTGGCTCCAGTTTCTAAGAATCCAGTGGTGTCCGGAATAAGAGTGGCATGCTCCAGCGTCTGTCCGACGTGATCGAAGGTTTGGATGATGAGTGATCCATTTTGCCAATCCAGGAGATAGCCTTCGGTTGCCTCCATGTCATTCCCCGGCAAGAGGGTGATCGGGACATCGGCGATGACTTTGCTCCCTGGCAAGACTTCGCAGCGATAGAGGTGGAGCGAGCCGGTTTTTCCAATATGGTGGGCATGTGGAATGTCTAAGGGAGCATCCCAGCCTTGGCTCATGACCACTTCGCGTTCATCGAGTAGGTGCGTGGCTGATTGGGTAAGAAGCTCGTCGAGTTTCATGATGTTATGGGGCTGAAGGGCTGCCGCTGAGGTTTTCTAGAAGGTCTTTGAGACAAAGCGCTAAGCATCCCAATCCGCCAGTGAGCGGGGTTCGGTCTGTCTGACAGCTACGATTGTTGGCACATTGAACCAGTCTCGGTAGGCTGGGATCAAGTGGAAGGGGTTGAAGTAAA
>JAOUNC010000411.1 GCA_029881175.1 Nitrospirota bacterium
GCGCGTTGAAGTGATGCTAACTCGAGCACGAAAACCTGAGCTCCAAATCGTGATTGCGAATGATGGGGTGCCAATTCCTGAAGAGCTTGTGGATAAAGTTTTCGAACCCTATTTCACGACTAAACGTTCAGGAACTGGATTAGGTCTGGCAACGGTGAAAAAAGTCGTGGAAGAGCATCAAGGAAAGATTCGGATTGCAAGTGAGGCTGATAAGGGAACAACGGTGACCATCCTGATGCCGGCTCCGAAGCCACGGACTCCCTATCGCCCTCGGCGGCCGGTTGGACCTCCACGTGGGGGAGGAGCGTAAAGGATGAAGGCCTGTTTCTAAGACCTTTTTGCCTACAGACTTGACACCACCGTCGAATCTGCCTAAGATTCCGCTCTTCTATTGAACCTTAAAGAGCACATGAATAAACTGTGACCCTTTTCTATTGTTAACCCGTTATAACTAACAAAGGAGCGGTCTTATGAAAGCGATTGGAATTATTCTTGGGACGGTAGGTGCGAGTTGTTTTGCCCTATCCATGGCCTTCGCCAATCCTGGGTTGTTACCCAACCATCCAGGATATCCAGCAAAGGGAAAATCTCCTGCCACTGGTCAATCAACGGCTAATGACCAGGGACAGTCAAATGCAGTAGGTAATTCTACCTTACAGGCCTCTCAGGAAGCTGGGACCCAAGCTGCGATGAACGAGGTCACCGATGCCAATCGGGCTCGGATCCAAAAATCCATGGGTGCTGGTCGGTTGCCAGAAACCGATACGATGAACAGGGTTCCTGTCAATCCAGCTGGTGCGACCTCAACCGTCATTAAATAAGAAATTCGGTTTTTTCAGTTCGGATAAAAAAAGGGTGCCAATTATGGCACCCTTTTTTTGTCTTTTTTCCAGGAAGGAAATAGGTCCAATCTTCTTTTCCTCCAGACTTCAGTCAAAAAGTAAGAATCTGCTGAAGCCTATCACCGATTCAGGAAAAACGTATCTTGCAACGAATTCAGACTGAACTTGCCCGCGTAATGAAGGACAAAATCCGGACTGAAGGTCCCATGACGTTTCGGGACTTTATGTC
The DNA here is from genome assembly GCA_029881175.1 of Nitrospirota bacterium. GTDB lineage: Bacteria > Nitrospirota > Nitrospiria > Nitrospirales > UBA8639 > Nitrospira_E. The sequence goes on from JAOUNC010000411.1 coordinate 1,072, forward strand.
TGCTTCGCTTTTTCATGAGACGTATGGGTTCTATACCAAGGCGCCTTCCATTGGCAGCCCTGTTGGGCCGTTTGACACCAATGCCAAATTTACGGCTTTTGGTTTTGCGGTGGCAGAAGCTATTACACAGGCAGCTAAAGTGATTGGTGGTTCAATTCGAGTCTTGGAACTCGGGGGAGGAACAGGTCAATTAGGTGCCTGTATTGTTTCATGCCTTTCTATTCCTCACGAATATGTTGTGCTTGAAACCAGTTCTGGGTTACGAGCGATACAGGCTGAAAAAGGATTGAAGGTTGTAGAGACATTGCAGGATCTGATGCCAGCTCCGACTGTGGTGTTTGGCAATGAAGTGTTAGATGCCTTCCCGGTCCATCGTGTGATGGGAATGGGAGACGAGGGAGTGCGTGAATTATTTGTGGAGCTGGATGAAGACGGGGAGTTTTGTGAGCGACCAGGTGCAGTATCAAACCAAAAGTTACTGCAACGATTACAGGAAGAACATATCCATCTTGGGCGTGGGCATATTGCAGAACTTTGTTTAGAAATTACGCCATTCCTTCAGGGCCTTGAACGAGTAGTGAAGCCAGGCTATATCATTTTTGTTGACTATGGTGACAAGGCGTCAAATATCTATTCATATCATCATCGCAATGGGACTTTGCGTTCCTATTACCAGCAACAACAGATTCATGACCCATTTTTTGCGGTTGGCCAACAAGATCTAACCGCCGATGTTAATTTTACCGCAGTCATTTCTGAGTCCACCTCCTTAGGGCTAGAGTTTGCCGGTTGGACTTCGCAAGGGGCCTGGCTCAAGAACTTGGGTATTCGCAATTGGGTTGAAAGAGGAGAAGACTTCTATTCCAGGCAACGGGAGGTGGATGTCCTGACCGGGGCGGCTAGCTTGGGGAGCACCTTTGATGTCCTCATGTTTAAAACTCCAGGGTTGCCTGACGGACCTGGTCTTCATGCTCGTTCTTGAGGAACTTGTCAAAAATATATCGAGCCTGCCAAATTTCACCACAATCTTCTTCACATCTCCGTCAGTATCTTGGGTCATGGCCAGAGAATCTCAAGGACGGAGGAGTGTTTCATTATTTGTGCCGTGAAATAAATTTTTTTGGGGGGTATCCACAAAATGCATGTCTCCTCTATTTTTTTTCTACAAAATATTGTAGACTCCGAAAATTCATACACGTAGATCCTGTTCCCTCTTCATTTTCCGCAGTCATACACTCCTCATATGTTAGTGGTTTTTGAATGTCCACATATTCTGTGGCATGCATGATGCAGAGTCTCACCTATTAAGATCAAAGGGGAAGCAGGAGGCTTTCACAAGGAGGGAGAGTTATGAATTGTGTACGATGTAGCGGACTCATGGTGATTGATGATTGCCTGGATGTGAAAGGCGGCATGGGAGAACTCTGGATCCGAGCGTACCGATGCATCATGTGTGGGAATCTGACTGATCCGGTCATCAATCGGCATCAGACAACTCCAGTCCAGGCCCAAGTGCTTCCATTTCGGAAGCGGCTGCGGAGAGCCCCACGGACTCCAGTGGCTCGATTAACAGCCTAGATCGGGCGTTTGAGAGGTCAGGACGCCGGAAAGACGGGTTCTCGAAGTCGAGTCTGTCAGTAAGCTGAGGAAGCCGTGGCCTCAGATACGTTGAACCTGTCAAAATTATGATCATACTCTTGGCGTTTCTGACATATCTTAAACGCGTTCGATAACATGCAGGACGTCTGTGCAAGTGGGCGTTTTCGCGTGGTCTTTTTTCCCTTCACCGTTTTATCTGTCCTTCAACTCTCATGACCGTTTGAGTTTGCTTCAGGAACCTGGTTAAATCACGAACGTGATTGTTTCTGAAGCGACGGCAAGCGGCGTCTGCCCTGCCCTTCTCGCTGTTGTGCATTTTTCTCCCCCTCCCAGCGAAGGATTGCATTCCAACTCGTGACGAT
>JAOUNC010000048.1 GCA_029881175.1 Nitrospirota bacterium
GACATTGATCGATATGGTGCAGGAGTGTTCCGCGCCTCACCACGCCAGTCTGATCTGATGATCGTGGCAGGGACCGTCTGCCGGCGAATGGCTCCAGTCATTCGGAAAATTTACGACCAAATGCCTGAGCCAAAATATGTGATTTCTATGGGGTCCTGTGCCACTTCCGGCAATATTTATGACAGCTATAGCGTGGTGCAGGGGGTTGATCGCTTTGTGCCAGTGGACATTTATGTGCCTGGCTGTCCCCCAACCCCGGAAGCCCTGTTTGACGGGATTTTTAAATTGCAAGATCGGATCATGCAAAAGCGAGTCTTCACCAAACAACCTGAACAGGTGAAAGTTGTACGGGCATAAGGACGGAGTCCTTTTCGTCCGCGTTCAATAATCGCCCAAGATTTTGACCTTCGACAAAAATATTGCCATGCATCCTATTGCTGAAAAAATTCAAAGTCGATTCCCTGAAGGATTTATCAGTTCAACCGAATGGCGGGGGGATCTGGCAATTTCTGTTAAGCGCGAGGCGCTGCACGATGTTTGTGCCTACATTCGCAGGGACCCGGAAATGGATTGTGATTATATGGTGCATGTGAGTTCCGTGGACTGGCCTGATGAAGCTGAACGGTTTGAAGTCGTGTACGAAGTCTATTCTATTCGGAAGCGACATCGGATCCGCATCAAAACCCGTGTGCCTGAAGATGATTGCCGGGTAGATTCAATGGTTGACCTTTGGATGGGTGCCGATTTTATGGAGCGGGAAGTGTTTGACATGATGGGGATTCGGTTCAACCACCATCCTGACCTTCGCCGCATTCTCATGCCTGATGATTATACCGAGGGATATCCGTTGCGCAAAGATTTCCCAGTTCAAGGCAAGGGCTGGCGAGATACCTTTGATTTTTTAAACGACCCGAATTAATGGCAACATAGCTTTTATTATCATGAAACTCGAAGATCAACGTACCACCGTCTATAAAGTTGACCCGAATCATCCGGAGACGGCAGACCTCCCGACACTTCGAACGGAAGAACTGCTCCTGAACATGGGGCCGCAACACCCCGCGACACATGGGGTGTTAAAGGTCATCATGGAACTGGAAGGCGAACGCCTCGTGAAATCCACACCGGTATTGGGCTATCTTCATCGCGGTGTCGAAAAACTGGCTGAAGGCGGCACTTACCATCAGTTCATCCCGCATACGGATCGCTTGGACTACGTTTGCGCGATGTATAACAACTTCGCCTATTGCCGTGCAGTTGAAAAACTCATGGACATTACGGTTCCTGAACGAGCCGAATATCTCCGCACCCTTGTCGCTGAAGTGCAACGCATCATTGGTCATTTGTTTTGGTTGGGCACCCAAGCATTAGACATCGGCGCCATGACCGTCTTCTTTTATACCTTCAGGGATCGAGAAATTCTGCTGGATTGGTTCGACGAACTTTGCGGCGCGCGCCTCACCACTAGCTGGTATCGCATCGGGGGTGTAGAGCGTGATTTCAACGATTCGTTAATCGATAAAGTTAAACGGTTTTTAGACTATTTCCCCCCGAAAATTGACGAATATGTGATTTTTCTTGAAAAAAATCGCGTCTGGCTGGCTCGGACTCGCGGCGTGGCCGTCATTTCTGCGGAAGATGCCCTGAGCTTTGGATTAAGCGGGCCAACCTTACGCGGGTCCGGCGTGGATTATGACCTGCGCAAATATGAACCATATAGTGCCTACCCCTGGTGCGAGTTCAGTGTTCCAGTTGGGAAAAACGGCGACACATATGATCGATACTGGATTCGCATTGAAGAATTTCGGGAAAGCATCAAAATCATCAAGCAATGCTTAGAGCAAATGCAACCTGGGCCTATTATGGCCGATGTGCCCAGCGTCACCTTGCCGCCAAAAGATCGCGTATTTACCAATCTGGAATCCATGATTCAGCAGTTCAAATTATTTTCCCAGGGCTTTGACGCTCCGGCTGGGGAAATCTATTGCGGGACCGAAGCACATAAAGGCGAGCTGGGGTTTTATATTGTGAGTACGGGAGGCGGGAATCCCTATCGTTTGAAAATCCGCTCTCCATCCTTTATTCACATGGGTGCCTTTGATCATATGTCGAAAGGCTATATGATCGCTGACGCCGTCACCATTTTTGGGTCCTACGATATCGTGATGGGAGAATGCGATCGATAATGAAGGCCGTCAGGCATAAGATGTTTGGCTTTCGCATTACGTCTCACGCTTTACGAATGAATACCATGAACTTAAATCGGACATTGGAATCAATTCCATGGGTTTAAAGCCAGTCACAACACCAGACGTCGAAGCTGAGACGATTGAATTGATCATGGACGGGGAAACCGTCAAGGCCAATGCTGGCGTCTCTCTCTATGACGTGGTCGCCAGTACCGGCAAAATTGTTCCGGCAATGTGTTACCACTACACGTTCGATCCCTTTGGCTCCTGCGGCATGTGCCTCGTGATGCAGGAAGGGAAAAAGGCGCCGGTCCGCTCCTGTACTGCCAAAGCAGCAGCGGGAATGGTCATTCGTACTGATGGTGAAGATTTATTTTTGGCCAGGAAAAAGGCGGTTGAAAAACATTTATCAGTCCATCCTTTGGACTGTCCGGTCTGCGATGCCGACGGTCATTGCGAATTGCAAGACATGGCCTTTCAACATGGTGTGACGGATCTGGCCAACGCAAAGCAAAAAAATATCCCCGAAGACACACGCAGCCTGGTGCTGGACTTTAATATGAACCGCTGCATCGCCTGTGGGGAATGCATCAACATTTGCAAAGACGTACAACGTATTGATGCCCTGCAATTCATGAAAAAAGGCGGATTCACCCAAGTGGTGGCCAAAGGGGACCAACCCTTGGACTGTGAATTCTGTGGCGATTGTTTAGCCGTGTGTCCTGTTGGAGCCATTACCAACAAGTTTTCTAAATATGGGTACAAGCCCTGGCAGCTCAAAAAAACCACCACCACGTGCAATTACTGTGGTGACGGTTGCCAAATCTATGTGGAAACCAAAGATACGGAAGTGGTCCGTGTCACCTCGCCACTGTCTTGGAAAAATAAATGGGGTGACCGAACGGATACCGTCAATGGTCATGACGGGCTCTGCGTGCGAGGGCGCTTTGGCTTTCAATTTATTGATAGCCCTTCCCGACTTAAAGAACCCTTGGTCCGGACCGAAGCTGGGCTCCAACCAACTCCATGGATTGATGCCTTGGAAACGGCGGGTAGCCGATTGGGTGCCGTCAAAGCCCAATATGGGCCTCAAGCTATTGCAGGACTCATCACCGCCCGATGCTCAAACGAAGATTTGTACATCTTCCAAAAATTCATGCGCACAGTAATCGGCACAAACCATCTTGATAGCAGCGCCCGATATGGACATCTCAATTTTGTCCATGGCATGAATCGGGCTCTGGGGATTCATCGCATGATGAACACCTCCGAGGAAATCAATAAAGCCAAAGCCTTCTTGATCATCGGAGCCAATATCACTGAAACCAACCCGGTGGCCAGCCTGCGAGTCAAATCCGCCATCAGTTTGTATAAGGCGCAAACCATTGTCGTGGATTCTGTTCAAACGAATATCGCCAAACTTGGATCACATCCCATAATGGTGAATCCGGGAACGGAAGGGCTCTATATTCAAGCATTAGTCAAATCCGTCATTCATCATGATTTGATTGATGAGGAAGCGACCAATGCTCATCCTGACGCATTAACAGCCCTAAAGCAGGCCACGGAATCCTATACGCTAGAGGACATGTCGCAACAAACAGGCGTAGATGTTGAACAAATCCATGAGACGGCCAGAATTTTCGCCGAGGCCCCTCGGTCTATCATCATTTGCGGCGAAGGGGTTCTCCGACAGGCCAACGGCTACCAACATATGCTGCAATTAATTGACCTGGCGTGGGTCACTGGCAAATTGGGGAAAAAAGGATGCGGCATTAACACCTTTACCGAAGAAGCCAACGAACAGGGTGCAGTTGATATGGGCGTGGCTCCAGAATTACTGCCTGGGGCAACTCCCTATGCCGATGCGAAAAAACGGGATACCTTCAACCAAGCCTGGGGCACCCACCTTCCCGATGACCAACAGGGTTCCCATCTGACTGACATCCTTGATCGCTGCCGGAATGGGGAAATCAAAGCCCTGTATGTGGTAGGGGAAAATCCACTAGAAACGTTACCAGCTTCATATGATGTAAAAGGGGCTCTAGAGAAATTGGAAGTCCTCATTTCCCAGGATCCATTTCTGACAGAAACCGCCAAACTGGCGCATGTCGTCTTTCCTGCTTCCACCTTTGCAGAAAAAGACGGCACGGTGACCAATCAGGAAGGGAAAGTCCAGTACCTCCGTCCTGCCTTGGATTCACTGGGAGAAAGCACGCTGGATTGGCACATCATGGTTGGTTTGGCCAATGTCCTCGGATCCCCGATGGAATACGAAACAACCCAAGACATCCAACAAGAAATCCGAAAGATTCTTCCTGGGTATTACAATTTGGGGAAGGCCCCTAAGGTCGAGCCAAATCCTTCGCGCTATTTTTCGGACGGCTATGCTCAAGATGTCGGCTTACGATATTCCGTGGATGGCAAGGGGAAAACCCACCGCCCATTCGGTCTGCGCATGACGCAATTGATTTATCACTCCGGGAAGCTTTCTACTCGAGCGACTGGTCTCATCGAGATTTCGCCAAATAAGAAGTCCCTTTCCATGGGGACAGAAGATCTGAAGAATCTCGGGCTCGCCTCTGGCGAGCGCATTCGCCTGACCTCGGACCAGGGCACATTGGAAATGACGGTGGCCGAGAACACATCCTTGATGCCAGGAACCTGCACGGTTCCTGAACATTTCAATGATCCTCCTGTAAAGGACCTTATGCCAACGCAAGTTGATCCCACCACGGGAGTTCCCTATTTCAAATTAGTCTATGTGACGATTGAAAAAGTCTGACCAGAAAGATATGGCCCTTCTTCATGAGTAACGAAACCACGACCAAAAAGTTTTTTGATGCCGTTTTATTTCGGGAAATTTGGCATGCTGCGAAGGTCACATTCAAGCACATGCTCCATCGCCCCATCACTTTCCAATACCCTCGGGAAAAACGAACGATTCCCGATGCCCATCGTGGAGCTTTATGCCTTCTACGATATGAAGATGGCAAGGAACGGTGCGTCGGATGTGATCTCTGCGAAGCCGCGTGCCCTTCTCGCTGCATCAAAGTCATTAGTGAGGAAGATAAATCCTTGCCCTTGCAACGCTATGCCAGCGAATTTTTTATCGATATTACCAAATGTGTGTTCTGCGGATATTGCGTAGAAGCCTGCCCCGTGAACGCCTTGGCCATGACGAAGATGTATGAGTTTTCTACCCATGACAAACGGACATTGCTGTTCGACAAAGCGCGCTTATATCAAATCGGAGAACAGCATTTAGATGATGCGAAAAAATATTTATATGCTCATAACCAGGAAAAGGAAGGTGAGGAAAGCCAGGCTTACCGTTACCACTTTCCTGTCTCCATTCAAAGCGCCAAGGATCCCTAAATCCAAACCATGATGTGGCTTCTCTTTATCTACTTCGCCACGGTGAGTGTCGTGGCAGGGGTCTTGACCGTGTCTCTACGGAATGCGGTGCATTGTGCGTTGGCCTTGCTCACGCTTCTGCTGCATATGGCCGGGCTCTTTGTCATGCTCAATGCTGAGTTCTTAGCTGCGGTCCAAATTATCGTGTATGCAGGCGCAATCTTGATTCTCTATCTCTTCGTTCTGATGTTGATGAATTTAAAAACCGAAGAGCAGCATCTGCATAAGAAATATCCGTATTTATTTTTCGTTGGCATGGGTCTCCTTGCCGAATTGCTCATTCTCTTAATGCTCTCGCCTTATGGTGGCACCATGGGCACAGCTACACCAGAGCTGATTTTAGCCACTGGACCCAGCCATGCGGTTGGAGTCACCATGTTTAGCGACTATTTACTCCTTTTTGAAATCGTGGGGATTTTCTTGCTTGGCGCCGTCATTGGAGCCATTGTCCTGGCTAAAACCCCTGCCAAAATAGAAAATCCAGAACCGGCTAATTCATCGACACCCTAAGAACCACTACCATGATCCCTCTTTCCGCCTATGTTGCCGTGAGTGCCATTCTGTTTATGACAGGATTGGTCGGCGTCCTGATCCGGCGCAACTTCATTGTCGTCTTGATGAGTGTCGAAATCATGCTCAATGCGGCCAATATTAATCTGGTGGCCTTTTCTCATTACCTGCATTCGATGGCCGGACAAATGTCCGCCTTGTTTATTATTGCTGTGGCTGCAGCCGAGGCTGCCGTGGGATTAGCCATTATTATTGTCATCTTCCGTGGGAAGATGGCCACCAATGTCGATCAAATCAATATTTTGAAGTGGTAACGTGTTTGATTTACTAGTCTTACTCATTCCTCTGTTCCCACTTCTGGCCGTATTAGCCAACGGACTCTACGGCTCACGGTATTCCCATGAATGGGCCGGGCGCCTGGCTTTTGGCTCCGTTGGCCTTTCCTTTCTGTGCACACTGGGCGTCTTTGCCTCTATCCTTGCCAACCCCGAACCTCGTCAAGTGATTGCCTGGTCATGGATTTTTGGCGGCAATCTTACGATTAATCTAGCTTTTTTAATTGATCCTCTCACGACCATTATGTTGTTGGTGGTAACCGGTGTGGGCTTTCTGATTCATGTCTACTCCGTAGGTTATATGCATGGCGAAGAAGGCTTTACGCGATTCTTCACCTACATGAACCTCTTCATGGTATCCATGCTGTTGCTCGTGATGGGTTCGAATTATGTGGTGATGTTCATTGGCTGGGAAGGTGTGGGACTCTGTTCTTATCTGTTGATTGGGTATTACTACGAGAAGGTCTCTGCAGGAAAAGCAGCCACAAAGGCCTTTGTGGTCAATCGAATCGGTGACGCGGGATTTTTAATTGCCGTCTTTCTTATTTTTTCCCATTTCGGATCACTGGATTACAGCACGGTCTTCTCCCAAGCCTCATCGCTTTCCACTGAGATGGCCACAGCCATCACCATCTGTCTCCTGATTGGGGCCTTTGGAAAATCTGCGCAACTGCCTTTGTACACCTGGTTACCTGATGCCATGGAAGGTCCAACACCAGTGAGCGCACTCATTCATGCTGCGACCATGGTCACAGCAGGCGTCTATATGGTGGTTCGCAATCATGTGTTGTTTGATATGGCTCCCATTGCCTTAGCCACCGTCGGCATTGTCGGTGGGGTGACGGCCTTATTTGCCGCCACGATTGGTTTAGTCCAAAACGATATTAAACGCGTGTTGGCCTACTCGACGGTCAGCCAATTGGGCTATATGTTTCTCGCCTGTGGTGTGGGGGCCTATACGGCAGCAATTTTCCACTTAATGACCCATGCCTTTTTCAAAGCCCTCCTCTTTTTATCTGCAGGGGCAGTGATTCACTCTCTGAGTGGCGAACAAGATATTCGAAAGATGGGTGGACTGCATAACAAGATTCCGATCACCCATAAAGTCTTTCTCATTGGGACGCTAGCCATTGCCGGCATTCCCCCACTTGCTGGCTTTTGGAGTAAAGATGAAATCATGGCGCATGCATTTGTGCATGGCTATTACCACTTATACCTTCTGGCGGCCATCGGTGCGTTTTTGACCAGTTTTTATATGTTCCGCTTGACCTATCTGACCTTCTATGGACAATCCCGGGTTGAGCCTCATGTGGCCAAACATATCCATGAATCTCCACCCATTATGACATATCCGTTGATGATTCTGGCTGGACTGGCGGTAGTCGGAGGATTTCTTGGTGTTCCACCTGAACATGGCTGGTTTCATGGCTTCTTACATGACGTGGCGACACCAGTAGGAGCCGAACCGCATGCAGTGGAAATAGGCACACTTCTCGGGTTAATGGTAGTGGCCGTGGCGATTGCCTTGGGAGGATGGGGCCTGGCCCATTATATGTATTCAATCCGTCCGCAAATGGCGAATGAATGGGCTGAGAAATCTCCGCAGATGTATACGACATTGCTGAATAAATATTACGTCGACGAATTCTACGACCGTTTCATTGTCGAACCCTTTAAGAAACTAGGGATGCTCTGGGATTGGTTTGATCGCCAGGTTCTGGACAGATTTGTTATAGGCATCGGCAAAGGGACTGATATCAGCGCTGCGGGCATTACCTGGACTGAAAAACATGTGATCTATGCCGGGTTGAATGTTGTCGGCTATGCCAATCACCTGTTGGCCTGGTCTTGGCGGAAATTGCAAAGCGGCATGGTACATCATTATGCCGCGATTCTAATTATTGGCTTGGCCATCTTGATTCATCTCGTGGTGCTGTGGTTTGCCGGATCATCCTCGGCTGGCTCCAGTATGTACTGATAGATTCCTATGCAAGAAGAACTTTCATTCGGTTTTCCCATTTTGTCCTTTCTGACCTTCTTCCCTTTACTGGGTGCATTGGTGGTCTGGGGGCTGAAAGACCATGCGCAGGTTCGCAAGGCGACGCTCGGCATTGCCGGAATCGAAATGGTTGTGGCCGCATTTATGCTGATGCTCTTTGTGCCAGACACTGCGGCCATGCAGTTCGCAGAACGGCATGAATGGATTCCTTTCTTAGGCATTAGTTATCACCTTGCCGTCGATGGTATTAGCGTGCTGTTTCTGGGGTTAACCGCATTTCTGACTGTCCTGCTGGTGCTCTATTCGTGGGATTCAGTGACCCTGAAGCCAAAAGCCTTTTATATGAGTATTTTGGCTTTGGAGGCCACGTTCATCGGAATCTTTGCCTCCATTGATTTAATTGTCTTTTTCGTCTTTTGGGAACTCATGCTGATCCCCAGCTACTTCCTGATTAAATTATGGGGACCTGGGGAAGATTGCCACTACGCTGCATTGAAATATGTGCTCTATACCCTGCTGGGCAGCGTCTTCATGCTGGTGGGGTTTTGTCTCCTGAGTTTGAATTATTTTGAAGCCAAGCAGGTGTATAGTTTTGACTTTATCGACCTGCTCTCCGTGCCAATTCCACTCAGCCAACAACTCTTAATTTTCTGGTTGATCTTCCTAGGCCTAGCCTTTAAAGCTCCAGTGTTCCCGTTTCATTCTTGGTTCCCCGATGCCCTCGTACAAGGGCCCATTCCAATGTCGGTGATGTTTGCAGGAATCAAGATGGGCACCTATGGCTTCCTGCGATTTTCCATGCCCTTGCTTCCGGATGCCTCACGAAACGAGACCGTGGTGGCGATCCTGATGGCCCTTGGTCTGGCCGCCGTTGTCTATGGGGCCATCGTGGCCATTATTCAGCCTGACTTTAGACGCTTACTGGTCTTCAGCAGCATCAGTCACTTGGGATTTGTGGTCATCGGTTTGTTTGCGTTGAATTTTCAAGGCATACAAGGCAGTCTAATCACCATGATTAACTTGGGCTTTAGCACGGCTGGATTATTTTTCTTAGCTGGGTTTATGTACGAGCGCTTAGGCCATACCGATGTGCGCCAATGCACGGGCCTTGCGAAGAAAATGCCCTTGCTAGCCACTTTCCTCCTCATTATCGGCATGGCCTCCATTGGATTACCCGGGACCAATGGGTTCGTGGGTGAATTCCTTATCCTATTGGGCGTCTTTCAAGCCTGGTGGGTGTATGGAGCCATTGCCGTTACGGGGGTGATTTTCGCGGCCGCCTATTTCCTCTGGTATTACGAACGCGCCATTTTTGGGCCATTAAAGGAAAGCTTGCCAGCGGTGATCCCAGATTTGAATACCCGGGAATGGGCGATTGGTGTCTCCCTGTCGGTCATGATCTTTTGGATCGGCTTGTATCCTTCTCCATTTTTACGAATGGTGAATGGATCGGTACAGGCCGTGGTTGATCGGGTACACCCAGAAACAGCCATAGCTCAATACAATATGGACCCTCTTCCTCCTGAAATTATACGAAACTGATTCTTATGGGTGAATATTCTTTATTAATTATTCTCTTCGCACCCTTTCTCGGGTCTATTGCCTTAATCTTCATTCCTCGACAAGAGGAACTGATGGTGCGGATGACTGCGGCCATTTCTGCCGGCATCAGTCTGTTGGCTTCCTTTTATATTTTCTTTGCGTACGATACCGCAAAAGGTGGATTCCAATTTGTCCAGCGATTTGCCTGGTCGGAAGAACTCGGCATTGCCTTTTATGTCGGGGTCGACGGCATTGGAGGGCCATTGGTCTTTGCCTCGGCGATTTTGTTGTTCGCAGGAATTTTCGTCTCGTGGCACATTAAAGACCGGACCAAGGAATTTTATATGTTCCTCTTGATCCTCGCAGCCGCGACGATCGGGGTCTTTATGTCCCTTGATTTGTTCTTCTTGTATTTCTTTTACGAAATGTCTGTGCTGCCCATGTATTTATTGCTGGGCGTGTGGGGAAGCCATACCAAAGGCTACCTCTCCATGACGGACCCTGAGGGGCGAAAGCTTCGCGATTCCGTCAATTTTATTTTCAATTTTGGGTCGAACAGCAAAGAATATGCGGCCATGAAGCTAACCCTCTTTTTGTCAGCCGGCGCAGTCGTGGCGCTCATGGGCATTTTGCTTATTTACCATCTTTCCGGATTGCATACGTTTGACATTCTGGTCCTTCGGGAACAAGCCAAGTTCTCCGATTCGCTGTCCACGCTTATCTGGATATTGATCTTTTTTGGATTTGCCTCCATTGCCCCAATTTGGCCGTTGCATTCCTGGTCACCTGTCGGCCATGCCGCTGCTCCCGCCGCCACCAGCATGTTGCATGCAGGCGTCTTAATGAAACTCGGCCATTTTTCTATTATTCGTGTGAATTTTGAAATTCTTCCCGAAGCCACGCGTGACCTCATGTGGATTGCGGCCGTCCTCTGTATTGGCTCAATTATTTATGGCGGACTCGTGTCGTACTTTGCCAAGGACACCAAATATGTCATCGGCTACTCCAGCTCCAGCCATATGGGCTATATCTTCCTGGGCATGGCCGCGTTGAGCTACATCAGTCTATCCGGCGCCGTCATTTACATGTTTGCCCATGCTCTCGCGACAAGTATGTTATTTGCCATGGCTGGCTGGGTCTATGACCAAACCCACACACGAGACATTCCCTCTTTGGGTGGTCTTGTGGAAAAAATGCCCTTTATCGCGGGAGCCTTTATTGTGGCCTGCATGGCGTCTATCGGTATGCCTGGCACCATTAATTTTGTTGCCGAAATCATGATTATTGTGGGCAGCTGGGATAAATACCCACTCCAAGTCATAGTGGCCGCTCTGGGAATCGTCCTCACGATGGCCTATATGTTCAAAATGATGCGGGGACTGTTCTATGGGAAGTTGGATCCGGAATATGCTCACGCCACAGATGCCAAGCATTGGGTGGACCGAATGC
>JAOUNC010000412.1 GCA_029881175.1 Nitrospirota bacterium
TTTATTTTGCTTGAGGATGAAAATGGTAAGCTATTGAATTTATAGGAAATTTTTAAATGAGAGAAGAGAAGAGTGTAAATGCGAATTCTGAATGTGCGAAATCGCTTTTAGCGTGGCGCGCGCAATCGCACATATTAATGCAATGGATTAACTTTTTGCGATCTAGGCTATCCCTCAAAGAAGTCCGTGAAGTACCTGATAAGGTCACTGATCGTGACAATTCCGACGATTTTTCCGGCTTCTGTCACGACCAGATGGCGGACCCCATTGGCCTTCATCATGGCTTGGGCTTCACGGACGGGCTGATTGCTTTCGATCGTCAGCATTTTTGAGCGCATAATGGCTCTCACCGTGGTGGTGTCGGCATTTAGCCCTTTAGCGATTCCTTCTCGTGCTAGCCGTTTATCGGAAACGATTCCTACGTACTCGTCTCCATCGGTCACGAGCAAGGCGCTGACGCCTTGGGTGGTAAAGGATTGGCTGAGTTCTTTGAGTGTGGCATCCACCGAAATGGTTTTGACGTTTCTGGCCATGTATTCACGAATCGTGGGTTGCGCTGTTTCCGCATTGTCTTGTTCAGCCATGGCTAGTTGCTCCCTGGGGTTAAATTGTTAGATCGGGGAGGGGGAAGTGGTCCGCGTTCACCTGTCCTCTTTGCGGCTTACTGGTTTGACGGATTGAAAGATGACTAGCTGACTTTCTGGAATTGATTTTTCAGTGGGAGGATATAACAAATCGGCTTGAAATTTACAAAATTTCAACCACGAAATGCCGAAAACCATTTATGCGATAGGGGGGTAAGGGAAGGGGGAGGCGTATGATTGTAAAGGTGGGAGATCAGAAAGTGATTTGCGGCCTTCAAGTAAAGGATTAGTTTTTTTGGGCGGCTTCGACAAAGGCGAGAATCTTTTCAGCATCGTCAATGATTCCATCCGTGATGGTGATGCCGAGCGCCTTATCGTCTTCGTCCAACGTGTCGACCAAGCCTTGTTCTTGGAGTAGGTTTACGTCCCAAAAAACTATTCCGTGGCCTACGCGTTGCCCGTTGATCGTGGCCATCACATTAATATTGTCGCCATGCTCCGTTGGGGTGCTCAAAAAAGACAGTTCGATTCCATCTCGTTTGGCTTGTTGGATAAATTCCATGAATGTCTTAATTCTTGTGAGGCTATTCGGATCAATTTCCATGGGGAGGCGTCTTTCTTGTGTGAGGCTCAGGCAAGTAAGCGTAGGCTCATGTAGGGCCTGGGTTTCTTGAGGTGTCGATTAGGCTGTGCCTTGAGGTCCCGAATTTGGAGGATTTCCCTGCTCTTTGCGTTGAATGCGGTCCGCAATATTTTCCATGAATCCTGTCACTTTTTTGTAATGCGGATGGTCTGGTGGGAGGGGGTTCCCATCTTCGTCGCACATGAGCTCCTGCATGCCTTCTAGGATTTCATTCATTTCCGGGAAAAATTCACCATCTGATTTTTTACGTCCCATAGGTAGGCTCCTTGTCTTGGCTTGGTGTTGAATGGTCGGCCGGTTTAAAATTTAATCTTATCCATTAAGATTTGATGTCTTGATCCAGAATGCTTTTTATGACCACTTTGAGATTGTCATAGTTAAGGTTTGAGATTCGAATATTGCCATCTAGCACCACTGTGGGCGTATGGGTGACTTTGATGCGTTCTCCCCATGCCTTCCCTTCCCCTAAGGTTCGGAATGGCTTTCCGCTGGCTAGCCCCGCTTCAAATTCTTTGGCGTCCAAGCCCACTTCTTTGAGCAATAAGCTCCGCATGGTTTTATCAAAGATTTGGATGTCTTTGCTGTGGATGGATTCAAACAGAACTTCTTTCATTTTCTGGCCTTTGCCCATTGTCACGGCCTGATTATACATTTCAAAGGCGGTGGGGAGCTTGCCGGGCATCACGGGGAACCCGATCATGCGGGATTCAAATTTGTCGCCAAATTCAGCTTGGAGCTTGGTCACTACCACACGTTCAAACATGTGGCAATGGGGGCAATAGAAGTCGGCAAATTCCAATAAAATGACTTTCCCCGATTCGTGCAGGGAGGGTTCTCCCTCCATAATCTCGTATTCGCCTTGAAGGGCACTAAAAGCCACATTGCTCCAACCAAAGAGGCCACAGAGTAGGGCGAGTCCAATCGTCAGTCTTAACCAGGGCCGTGGTGCGTTCATGAGGATCCTTTCGTCATTTCAAGTTTCTGAGAGAACGGCTCTCGAATCGCAGAAGAGTAATGCGGTAACATCTCCGATTCTTTTACGCGTACAATAATTGTCTTATCATATCAGACTAGGCCTAGGCGGCTTCAAGGTTAAATCTGCTGATGGGGAAGAAGATTGTGAGAAATTTTCTTCTTATTTAATAGACTTTTTACTATTGTTGAATTGATGGATGAAAGGAGACGAGTTGATGAACATCGTACAGTTACGGAATTACCAGACGTTCTCAGGCGAGAAAATGAAGAAGCTGAATGTGTTTGAAACCCCCAGATTTTTTTGTGATGTCTATTGTTTTGAGCCCGGTCAAGTTCAAAAGGCGCATGCCCATGGCGATCAGGATAAATTGTATTTTGTGCTCGAAGGGCAGGGCACGTTTCAAGTCGGGGCTGAAAGCCAGATTTTAGAAGAAGGCCAGGGGACGATGGCTCCAGCGGGTGAGGAGCATGGGGTGGTTAATCATACTAAGGCACGGCTGCGTGTGTTGGTGTTTATGGCTCCCAATCCCGGGTGAAGTCTGTTTGTCGGGTGGGGCAAGGGAAGAGATGAGACGGGCGGAAAAGCCGAAAGTCCTTTCCGCCCGTTTTGCGTCAAGACGAAGCGTTAGGGGGTTGGATTCATCGAATTGAAAATCGAGGGATTCTCTTCTCCTGATACAGAAAGAATACCCACGGCGCCTTTGGCCACACGGAAAATACTATGGTCCACTAACAAATAGGCTCCGGGCACATCCACTTTGAATTCCACAATCGCAGCGCCGGCTGAAGGAATCAATGTGGTTTGAACATTCTTGTTG
>JAOUNC010000049.1 GCA_029881175.1 Nitrospirota bacterium
TTCCTTCTTTCCGGGGCAGGCTCCCTTAACAGGAATAAGCAGAAAAGCCAGTTGCCTACCTTCTCTTTTACGGGACCCAGTCGGCTAGGAAAATGTTGAATTCTCCTTTAGCGGTCGTATTGCGATCGGAAGACCATACGAGTTGCTTGCCATCCCGAGAAAACATGGGGAAGCTATTGAAATGGCCATTGAAGGTAATTTGTTCAGGCTTGGTGCCATCGTCGTTAATGACATGGAGATGGAACGATGGACGACCTTGATGGTCTGCCGGGGTGGCGAGATTGGACGAGTAAATAATGCGCTTGCCATCCGGTAGGAAAAATGGCGCAAAGTTTGATCGTCCATTTTTCGTCACTTGCGTCTTGTTTGATCCGTCTGCATTCATGATAAAGATTTCCAAGTTGGCGGGCTCAACCTGATTCTGTGCTAATAATTCCCGGTAGGCTTTCACGTCGGTTTCGGCTTGAGGATGATGCGCACGATAGACAATTCGTTTGCTGTCTGGAGAAAAAAACGCCCCGCCGTCGTACCCCACTTCTTCAGTTAATCGTTTGACGTTGAGCCCATCGATATCCATCGAATAGATATCCAGGTCGCCATCGCGGACAGAGGTAAACACCACGGTTTTCCCGTTCGGGGAAATGGTCGCTTCGGCATCATACCCTGGCGCCGAGGTTAACCGTTGCAAATCGGTTCCAGCGATGTTCATGGAAAAAATATCATAGTTATCGAGCGCCCACCGGTAGTGCTCGGTTTTTGGAAGTTTCGGCGGGCAATGTGAGCTGGTTAAATGCGTGGAGGAAAATAAGACTCGACGGTTTCCCGGGAAATAATAGCTACATGTGGTTCCGCCAAGCCCGGTACTGACCCGTCGAACATTCGAGCCATCGAGATGCATGGTATAGATCTGATAGCAGGACCGGAGCGTTTTTCCATCTGGTTCCAGGGTGGATTGATACACCAGGTTGTAGCCATCTGGTGAGAAATAGGCTTCCGCATTTTTCCCGGAAAAGGTCAATTGCCGGATATTGGCTAAATGGGGTTCGGGTGTGAGTGCTTGGGCTGTTGTGGGCGTGGCAGGAGGTTCAGTTGCCCAAACAGGATTGCATAGCATGAACGTCGCGAGCAGGGTGATTGCGAAGCAATTCATTTTAGGTCGTGTGGCCATATCGAAATAAAAATTATGATACATGATGATTCCTCATAGTGCCGGGATGGTGAATTCACGAGCAGAGTGTAATGGCTGAAACATGCCGCGGGCAACAACCTTGCCTTGTTCAAACACCAAATAACTATCCCACCCATAAAAAAAGAGCAGGCGGGCGACAGGCGTGACGGCTTCCGGCGACAGGCCGAAAAAGAGCGAGACGGTGTGGTTCGAGAAGTCCGGATGGGAACAAGTGATGAGAAACGCCATCTCCGGTCCTTCGAATGCCTGCTCCTCAATCGTGATACGTCCTGATTCTATCTGGACTTGTTTGTTGCACGTCTTCAACGTCTTTGATTCCAGAAGCTGGCGGGCCGGAGTGCCGATGATGAGATAGGATGCGGACTCCGTGATGGCCGGGGAATCGGCTTGCTGGATCTCGATATCAGTCTGTCCCTGGATTCGCTGCATAAGAGTTTTGAGGCTGCTTTCCTCTTCTTTCGAAGCTGTCTTGGCATGAACTAGAATACGACGATCATCGGTGTCCCAGCCATTCAGCATGGGAGGCAATTGTTCACGTTGGAGCCGTAGGAGCCAATGGTGCTCCGGGTCAAGCGTGACAGAGGTTGGGATGCCTGGAACATGCAATGTGAACGGTTGCGTCGCGTGATTCAGATTGAACGTGGCGCTAACGGTTGATCCATTTTGGAGATTGACCTGGATGGGAAGTGGCACCGTGTAAATGGCATCTTTTTGGGAAATGGCTCCTGAGACAAGCATGTGGTCTGGTTGAAGAGGATCTGGGTGAACGGAGAGGTTGTGAATTGTTAGCGATGGGGCTCCTGATCGATCAATCCACTGCTGAAAAAACTCTGTCAGGTCCTTTCCTGCAACCTGAGAGAATACACGTTCGAGATCGTTCCATTCACGGTATCGTCCCGTTCCCTCTTGAATAATTTGACGGATGCTTTTGAAAAAGGCGTTATCCCCCATTTTTTGCCTGAGCATATGAAAGACCAATGCGGTTTTTTGATAGCCCACAGCATTATCGATACGAGTTTCCTTATGGTGAAACTGGTGGATGGGATAGTCCTTCCCGGGTGTCGCATAGAAATTGTATTCGTCCATCATCCGGCGACGGGTTTTCGTTGCTGCGCTGAGGTTACCCGTGGCTTCATCATAATAATAATTAGCTAAATAGGTCGTGAGGCCTTCTACCCAATTGCCTTTGGCAAAGTCATTGAACACAGAATTCCCCAGCCACGAATGCACAATCTCATGGCCAAGTGAATAGGGTTGTGTGTAGCCACGCCGCACAATGCCTTGTCCGAGTAGCGTGAACGAAGGCATTCCCAATCCGCTTGGGAAAAAATTTTCCACAATGGCAAATTGGGTGAAAGGATAGGGGCCCAAAAGATTGGTGAAGAAATCAAGATAGGTAGCGGTGGCGTCCAGATATTGTGATGCCAAAGCCGCTTCATCTGGAAACAGATAGGTCGCGAGTTGAATATTCCTCCACGGTTTTTTCTGCACAACAAAATGGTTTGCGGCCAGGGTTAATGCTTCGGTTGGCGATGAAATGGTCCATTGGCTTGTTCGCTGGTTTTCTGTGACCGTCTGCGAGGTTTCCTGCCCTTGAGTGATGGATTGCCAATCAGCCGGGAGCGTGAGAGACACATCAAATGTGACCAGATGGTGTTCCCAGGTCGGATACCAAAAGGTTTCGGATGTCAGGTAAATTCCTTGTTGGCCAATATGGCCATTGGTTTTATCCGGTCTCACAAAGCGCAGGCCTCCAGACTCTGTGGGTGAATCATCGATATGGCCATGGTAGGCAATTTTAAGGAGGAGCGGTGAGCTTGATGGTATGTGGAAAGAAGAGGTGTTCTCGATAACCCATTGTGCGAAGATTGGGGAGTCAGAAGAACCTTCGGTAACTTTCGAAATTGAAACCGCCTGTCCGTTCAACTCCACACGATCAATCGTGAGGTGTGAATTAAGCGCAAAGGTCAGTGGGTTCTGATTTAACAGACTGTGTGGTAAACGCAGGATGTCGGTTGCCATAAGCCGGTGGGTGTCAGAGGCTAATTCAACGGTAAGGGTGTGGTGTATGGAAGGCAGGCTTGATGATTCAACCCTGTGGGGTGTGACCAGGCTTCCAACCACGAAGCAGATGAGAAAAACCAGAGAGACCATATTATGCCGGAGGGGTTTCTGGGGGTAATAAGGCGTCGACGAACGCGGAGGCGTTGAAATCTTGGAGATCTTTTTCTTTTTCCCCAACGCCTATGAGACGAATGGGAAGATTGAGTTCTTCGACGATGGCGACGACTACGCCGCCTCTGGCGGTCCCGTCCAGTTTCGTGAGGGCCAGTCCTGTCACTCCAACGGATTCATGAAATTGGCGGGCTTGGGCAATCGTATTTTGTCCGAGTGTCCCATCTAAGACGAGCAACGTTTCATGCGGGGCGCCAGGCATTTCGCGCTCAATGATTCGTTTAATTTTTTTCAGTTCATCCATTAAATTGACTTTGGTATGGAGCCGTCCGGCGGTGTCGATCAGTACCACATCGACGTTTCGGGCTTTAGCGGCGACGATACCATCAAACACGACGGCAGCCGGGTCGGACCCTTGCTTGTGCTTGATCACGTCGACGCCAGTCCGTTTTCCCCAGATATCCAATTGTTCAATGGCAGCCGCCCGAAATGTATCTCCTGCGACAAAGAGCGTCTTCAGCCCATGCTGACTCAAACGATGCCCAAGCTTGGCGATGGTCGTCGTTTTGCCGACTCCATTAATCCCGATGGTTAAGAACACAAAAGGTTTGGGCCCTTGACGTATGATTTCTTCCAATGACGCGGCCTCTCCTTTTTGAAGAATGTCGAGGAGAAGATTGCGCAGGACTTCAAGCGGGGTGGCTGATTGAAACGGACCGGTTTTCGAGTGGACTTCATCCAGAAATCGGTGAACGGTGCGTACGCCCACGTCCGCTTGCAGAAGACTCTCTTCGACATCCTCAATGACGGCTGGATCAAGCTTGCCCCCGACTAAGCGACGCAGAGAGCTTTGTACAGTTTGGCGGGTTTTGGCTAACCCGTCTTGAAGACGTTGAATCCAACTCATAATATGGGCAAGCCGAAAATATACACGGGTATCGAATTATTTGATGGCGGAAAGGAATTGTGGGACGGGAGAGAATGTTCGAAAGATCGCACGTTCTTTCCGTTGCATGCGTGTGGCTTCCCGTGGTGATTGTTCGTGGTCATAGCCCAGAAGATGCAGTGTTCCATGAATCAAAAGACGAAGTATTTCCTGATTAGCCGTGTTGTCGAATCTGGATGCTTGCTCAATCGCGATGGGCAGGCAAATAACCACATCCCCCAGAAATATTTCTTGTTGCTCTCCCATACTTTCCATTGGGAATGCAAGCACATCAGTTGGGTAATCGCGCGCTCGATATTGACGGTTTAAACTGCGCATCCGTGTTTTGCCGACCAATGAGAGGCTCAGTTGGGCTGTGGGGTATCCAGCTTGTACTAATATGGCCTGTGTGACACGTTGAATTGTTTTGGCACGAACAGAAATACTTCGAAGATGGGTACGGAACCAAATGGCCATCGGGCATTAGCCCCTCGGCCCTTGGCCGTTCGTGGTTGATCCGGACTCATGCTCAAACCGATCATACGCCTTAATGATGGCTTTGACCAGTCGATGGCGGACCACATCCTGTTCGGTAAAGTAGACGAATTGAATGCCTTCAATATTGATGAGAATTTCTGCAATCTGTGTTAAGCCTGATTTTTGAGAATCCGGAAGATCGATTTGTGTGATATCTCCCGTGACAATGGCTTTCGAATTCATCCCGAGGCGCGTCAAAAACATTTTCATCTGTTCAGTCGTGGCGTTTTGGGCTTCATCCAGAATGACAAAGGCATCATCAAGCGTTCTTCCGCGCATAAAGGCCAATGGCGCTATTTCAATTTCCCCACGCTCAATGAGACGATTTGCGCGTTCAATATCCATCATGCTGTAGAGGGCATCGTACAGTGGCCGTAAATAGGGATGGACCTTGGCAAATAAATCGCCAGGGAGAAATCCCAGGTGTTCGCCGGCTTCCACTGCGGGGCGCGCTAAAATAATGCGGCTCACGTGTTTTTGAGTCAGTGCGGCTAAGGCCATGGCCATGGCCAAATAGGTTTTCCCGGTTCCTGCAGGGCCAATGGCAATGATCAGGTCGGACTGCTTAATGGCTTGAAGGTAGGCTTGCTGTGTGGGTGTTTTGGGATTAACGGTTCCCTTAGCGGTGGAAAGATTCGTGGTGGAAAAGGTATAGGGCTTCAGTGGAACGTCGCGTTGTGTTTCCGTGGCCCGGATGGCTCGGGAAATATCTTCCGGTTTTAATTCGTGATAGGTCTGGGTCCAATTGCCTAATTCTTGTAAAATATGTTCGGCTCGCTTGACCGATTCAGGCAGTCCATCAAGGGTGATCTCATCTCCACGGGCGGCCATCTGGACCTTTAGCTCGTCTTCGATCATTTTGAGGTGAAGGTCATTGGGGCCGAATAAATTGGCTAAATCAACCCCTTCTCGTAGTTTAATTTTTCTCACAGAAGCGTGGAATCACCTTCCTGGAATGCGAGGCATAAACGTTTGTTGAATCAGTGGTCATTCTAGCAAAGGCTCTAACATGCCTCAAGGAAAGATCAATGGTGTCAGCGTTTCTTTTGACAGGATGGACAAAAGAATGAACTGCGTTCCTTTTGGAGACGGGTAATGAGGGTTGAGCAGCCATGCAGGCAAGGCCTGCCGTCTTGTTGATACACCTGATGGGACTCCTGAAAGTGACCCTGGGAGCCATCGGGCGCACGGAAGTCTCGAATGGACGATCCTCCTGCTTCAATTGCTTCGCGCAAGACGGTTTGCATGGTCTGGTGAAGTCGTTGGCAGGATGTACGGCGAAGCTGGTGGCCTTGCGCAGATGGGTGGATATTGGCGCGAAACAATATTTCGTTTGCATAGATGTTGCCAATGCCTGCCAGGCGATGTTGATTCAGGAAAAATGGTTTTAATTGCCCTCGAGTTGTTTGAAGAAGTTGGACAAAGGCTTCTTGTGTAATTGTCAGGGCATCAGGTCCAAATCGACGTTGCCTGAAGGCTTCCAGGCCTGATGGGTCAAACAGCCAGATTCGACCAAATCGGCGAGGGTTCCAATAATGCAGTTCACTGGATTTGGTCCCAGACAATGTGATGTGGCAATGAATGTGTTGTGGCGATGCTGCTAAGTTCGCTTGAAAAAACCAGAGCCCCGTCATGCCTAATTCCGAGAGGAGATATCGTGTGTCCTGAGAGCGTTGGCACGTGAAGACCACGCATTTTCCCATTCGCTGGACATGGGTAATTGTGGCATGACGAAACCAGGGAATGAGGGCATAACCCGTTCGAACAATATCGGAACGATGAATGGAGAATGTCTCAATGGTGGCCCCAAGAATTTGAGGCTTGAGGTGTTGGAGGACAACTTCGACTTCTGGGAGCTCGGGCATACGAATGGGTCTTTGAACCGTGCCGTGGTGAAGAAATGCGTTTACTTAAGCGCGTAGCGTGAAAGATCTATGAAGTGATGCAAGAGGAGTTGTAGCAGATTCCTCATCGAATCTGGAAATGCTTTATCTTGGCTCAGAGACCAAACAGGCCATGTAGCCCCTATGTAAGTAGAGGACCTCACGGGGGAGGCTCATTCGAGGTCAGATTACCGTTCATGAAAAGGGTTAGCGATTCGGGGGGCTGAGAGCCGGAGATTTCATTTTCAGTTGCTCGATTACGCGAGCCAAACGGGGAAGGGGAGTTGTTCCCGGGCGTTTTTGGGTCACAAGTGCTTGTGCCTCTTGAAAGGAAAGTCCATGTCTGCAGCAGAGGTATGCAATGATGAGAGAAGGCGAACGACCGAAGCCCACTCGACAGGCGACCAGAATGTGGTGCGTTGGTAGGTGCCGAACTAGCCAGTCAACACCCATTTCAATGTCGATGATGTCTGGCTCGGTATATTCCCTGAGGGGTAATCGAGCAAAGACGATATTGGGTGGTGGGGAGAGTGGTACCTCCAATGCGGTCCAGAACACGGCGCTAATGAAGGGAGGGGGCGATTCGGCATCCGCCTGCTCTCCAATATAGAGTTGATGGTCAACATAGCTGATCATGATAGGAATATTGTCGGCACCAACAAGGGCAAACACAAGGGGGAATGAGCCAATGCCCGCTTTGCCCTCCTTAACTTCTCTTACTCCATCAGCCCAAGGTGATCCTAGTTGCGGGGGGGAGGCATGCCACCTATACTACAGAGAGGAAGGGGTTTTATGAGAACAGCCGGGGAACACAGATGGTACAATTAAATGTCAAAGAGGTTGAAGCGCGATTAGGGGAAGTAAAATGTGCAATTTGCAAGGACAATCGCTTTGGAATTGACTCCAGGACTGTGGCAAAGGGAGATGGGGAATGGAAAGCGATTTGTCTGGGGTGTTTTTATATTTTCCCCGTCCATACGGATATGGAATTTTACCTACAAACACAGCCGGATATTCCCTATCACCTGAAGGAGATTGCCTGTCAATCCTGTCGACATCGCGGGGTCACATTAGATTTTAGGGCTGTGCTCTCTGTCCGTGAATCCGTCTATTTTGTGACCTGTCCAAGTTGTCACCATAAGTTTCCTGAGCAGTCATTTTTGGAATCGTTTGAGTAAATCTAGTCAGAGGAGTGAGTTATCATGGATCAGGAAAAACAGTCTGTAGGACCGGAAGATGCTGATGCTGAAGCTGGAGACAAAGATGCCAAGGCTCCATCTCCAAAAATTAAAAAAGAAATATCCGTAGTTTCTCTCCCTCATGACAATGATGTGATGGCTCAAGAAATGGCCGAGTTGTTTGATGAAGATCGAGTCACGCATAAACATGGACGCTCGGAGCCAGAAAAAGATTAGTTACCCTATGCAGCGATTTTTCGACTGTATCGTAATGTTGTGATGAGCGAGGATTTCTTGTCCCCATTTCATCTCTCACCTCTCGATCGTCAGCCTTTTCTTTCGTGTATTCACTACTTTTCAAGTTGTACTGTTCGTGCTTCATGGTTTCACTAGTTCATTCGTGGGATGGAAGCCGAATGAATGAATTTTGCATAATGGAAAAGTTATGAGCGTAAGGAGGGCTGGTCTTGTTCCTTTTTCTTGAGGGTGATAGGATGCCTCTTCTTCAGTGTTCTTCCCTAGGTCGTGAACTCTTGACGGAGTGAAGCCGTATGAATCCAGTTGAGTCCGAAAAACGGTCCAAACAAATTGCCTATGACGTTTCTGGCCCTTCGGCGTCGGAAGCCCGCGACTCGTCCTCTGCGGCAGGACTCTCGCCCTCTGAAGAAGGTAGTTTGGAAAAAGTCCGCGATATTCTTTTTGGTGCCCAAAGTCGAGAGTTTGATCAGCGGGTTCATGCCCTTGAAAATCGGTTATTGCAAGAAAGTATCAACCTCAGGGAGGAGTTGACGCGTTCATTGGAATCCCTCAAGGTGCATTTCACCCATGAAGTTTCGCAACTGAAAGACCTCATTCAACAAGAGGAAAAAGGCCGTACCTCTTCTTTGGCAGATGTTGGGCAAGTCATTCAAACTTTAGGCGTGAACATTGAGGCCCAGCTTTCGCAATTACGCCAACAGGCTACTCAACAATCGGATTTGCTGGAGCAACAAATCATCCGACAAAAAGCCGATTTAACCGAGGACCACACTCAACAAATGGCTGAATTGCAAGAGAAATTTCATGAGGGTCTTCAACTTTTGAAAAAAGAGAAAACCGACCGGGCGGCTTTAGCCGAAATGCTGATGGATTTGGCATTACGGTTAAAAGTTGGGCCAAGGGATGATTCGGCATCCTAATCGCGGCCATTGGAAGTGCTTCAATCCATATACTCATTCCGGACACCGAGCACGACATGAGTCTATAAAGGAACGAAATGGCACCTCCGTCTCGTCCCTCCCTACTTCAGTCTTCCCCAGAAGTTTCTCCAGAAGATTCCAAAGGGTTCTCCTATCTTCGTCGCTTATTGCTTGCGCCAGAGCAAACTGAACTAGAGCGACTCAAGGGCCGATTAGAGCATTTTGCGCTTCAGCCCCAGGATGTCAGCCGTGTGTTGCCGGATGCGATTCGCCTCCGTGCCCAACAAGACACACGATTGTTGGCGGCCATGATTCCCGTCACTCAGGAGGCGCTCTCTCTCTCCATCAAGCAGTCCCCTCAGCTTATCAGTGATTCCATTGCTCCCATCTTAGGTCCGGCAATTCGAAAAGCCATTGCCCGAGCAATGAGGGACATGGTCCATTCACTGAACCAAACGTTGGAATACAGTATGTCCTGGAAAGGTCTCCAGTGGCGTTGGGAAGCATTTAGGACCGGAAGGTCCTTTGCCGAAGTGGTGTTGCTGCATACCCTACGGTTTCGGGTGGAACAGGTGTTTCTGATCCACAAAAAAACGGGACTTCTGTTAAATCACGTGGTGGCCGAAGGAATTAGCGGACAGGGAGAAGACGTGATTTCTGGGATGTTAACGGCCATCCAGGATTTTGTTCGCGATTCTTTCGGGCAAAAACAAGACGATGCATTGGAGTCCCTTCGAATTGGCGATTTAACTGTCTGGATTGAGCAGGGTTCGGGAGCTATTTTGGCTGGAGTCATTCGTGGGGCGCCGCCTATGGAATTACGAGAGGTCTTTCAGGAAACTCTCGAGACGATTCATGCCCAATTCTCCGAGCTGTTGCAGGCGTTCAAAGGTGATGTATCCGCGTTTCAGGAGACCCGCCTTCCGTTAGAAGATTGTTTACAAGCTCAATTTGAGAAAAAATCTCAAGGCTTTCCGTTGGTTTTCTGGATCCTGTTAGGCTTGTTGCTACTTGGTTTGGGAGTTTGGGTTTTTCAGGCCCATTCGGATCAACAACGATGGGCGAAATTGTTGGAGCGTGTGGGGCAGGAACCAGGATTGGTCGTCACATCAGTTCAAGAGCAAGGATCGAAATCAATTTTTTATGGATTACGGGATCCTTTGGCGATCAATCCTGAGCAGATTCTTTCGGAGTTTGGTTATTCCGGCCAACAAGTGGCCTTTCGTTTGAAACCATTTATGGACCTCACGTCGGAAATTGTGCACAAGCGAGCTATGAGTCAATTACGTCCACCAGGTTCTGTTGTTGTCAGTTGGGAAGATACGACATTGGTTCTAGCGGGGGAGGCTTCTCATTCTTGGATTCAACAGACTCAACTCTTGGGACCCCTTGTCCCAGGAGTGACTCACATTCAGACGGGGCAATTGGTTGATACAGATATGAAACAGTTTGAGACATTGAAAACTCAATTAGAAGGGAAAACTCTTGGCTTTGGGGTTGGGGAATTCAACCTAAGCCAGGGCCAACAATCTTCTATCCAAGGAATTGCTGAAACCATTCGAGACATGGATCGATTGGCATTGGTCTTACATTTGAAACCTCGAATTCACATTCAGGGGTTTACGAGTCCGGATGGTGGTAAAGAAGTTAATCTTTTCTTGAGTTTGCAGCGAGCGAAGACCGTAGCGAAGACAGTGATGAATGAATTGTCTAAAGATTCTGTTCGAGCGATCAGTCTTCATGCGGAAGGCATAGGGCCAGCTTTTGTCGACGAGGTCATGCCTTCTACGGGAATCGGAGCTTCGCGAGGACGTCAGGTTGGTTTCCGAGTGGTTGTGGCACCAGATGAAGGTACCTGAGAGTCCTTAATGAAAATGAAAGAGAGCGGGGTCATACAAAAAAAAGTCTGTATGTTGGGGGGATTTGCCGTTGGAAAAACGAGTCTAGTCAAGCGGTTTGTTTCTGGGATATTTTCTGAAAAATACCATACCACCATTGGCGTGAAAATTGATCAAAAATCTCAATGTGTGAATGGTACCAATATGCTCTTAGTGTTATGGGATGTGTATGGAGATGATGACTTTCAAAAAGTTCGGGCGTCATATTTGCAAGGATCAGCAGGGTATTTGTTAGTCGTTGATGGAACGAGAAAGGAAACGGTGGACGTGGCCCGTCACCTCCACGCATTGGCCGTGCAAATAATGGGGCCGGTTCCCTATGCCCTCGTGATCAATAAGCACGATCTTCTCGAATCCTGGCAAGTGGTTCCTGAAATGTATGAAGACCTGGCTTCCAATGCATGCCTGGTCCTGCAATCCAGTGCCAAGACCGGCGAAGGAGT
>JAOUNC010000050.1 GCA_029881175.1 Nitrospirota bacterium
GAACCAACACCGCGGCAAAACGGTCTCGCGAAAGCCCGCCAGCAGGTTATAGGCCACACCGCCCAACCGGAAGGCCGCATCGGTGGCCTCAAACGATTGCAGGCAAAAGGTGTCCAGCGAGAGGTCCTCTTTGAGTTCCTTGATCCGGTTTTCACTGTCGGCGCGTCCGGCATACATGCGGCAGACCACCTCGGCCGCATAGGGCACACTGGTCACCATGAGTTGATAGGTATACCCCGGACACTCCAGCAGCCGACGCCCGGCAGCCTGCGGCCGTTCGCGCAAGGCTTGCCGGAGACACACCACGCGGCGCGCTTGCCCCTTCCAGCAGGGCAAGGTGACCAGCGTCTCGGCGACATCGATGCCCGCGCTGACGCGGCGCCAGGCCGTCTCGGGCAAGCGATGAATCACCAGCCGGCGCATGACCAGCGTGAGTCGGGCCATGATGATATAGGGCAAGTGGCGGCGTTCGAGAAAGGTGAGGAATCGAGTCACAAAAAACCCCGCGTCCGCTCGGATCAAGGCGACCTGGTGACCGGAGGGGAGCATTGTCAGGGCTTGCTGGAGCAACTCGATGCACCCATTGGCCGGGCCGGCTTTGCCGGGGCGGAGGGTGACCCACAACAGCCGCCGGGTTTCACTCAGAAACGCCAGCAGCGGGTGATGAGACGGACGGCCCCGCTTCTGCGGGTTATAACCAATCTGACTGCCCTCTTGGCGCCCATACCGACACAACACCGTCGAATCCAAGTCGAGCGTGTGCCCTAACAAGATGCGGGGCATTCGCGCCAAGCTCGCTCGCATCAAGGCTTCCGACACCGTCGTCAGTTGGGCATACGTGAAGGAGAGAAAGAACCGGCGCAGCGTATCCGGCGAGGGGAACCGCGCCAAGCCCAGCAGCTGCGGGAGCAAGGGGTCGCGGCGATAGCGCGTGAAATGGGCAAACCGTTCCGCCCCTAACGCCAGCCCATAGAACCAGGCCAACAAGACGTCTGTCACGGGAATTTGATTGTTCGAGCGTTTGGCGAGGGGCGCGAGCACCGACTGAAGGACGGTCCGCAGGCCAATGAGTTCGAAGTACAGCCGCAGTAAGAGGGCGCCCGCCCAAATGGTGATGGGATGGTCGGTAAAGGCAAAGCGAATTTTCGGGTAGAGCGGTGAAGCGGGAGAGGAAGCGCGGGCCATAGAAACTCCTTGTCAGAGAAGGACAACCGTGGCCGCGAGTCTACCATAGTTAAACCCTACTGCTGAATCCGGGTTTATAACTGGTACATAAAAATTCAAAGACCTCAGGGTCTATGGCTGAAAGCCAAAGGAGATTTGGAAAAAAGTTAGATGATAATTGTTGATACTTGCATGATTGCTTTAATGCCCGTATGGTCTAAAAACTCACCTGAGCTCCTGATCATTCCAAGCCCAGCCTCTCCAAACAGGTTCCATAACAGGTTTTTCTCGTCCTAACATCAACGCAAAGCTTTCACCGGGAAGGAGTTTTCTCCCGCTAGCCCACTGACTGTGAATCAGCTGCTCTGACCCATAATCGGTTTTACTCAGTACTGGATCAGCCGTGAGGTCCCGTTCCTGCATCCATTGATTCGTCGACCTGGTTCCTACCTGCGTGGCTCATTTTCGAGACCACCCCACATCGGTTTACATTATTGAACGATTTCCGTAGGGTGGGAGAATGAACAATGCAACCAAATACGTATTCCCGTTTCATGGATTCATCTACATGAATGAAAAGATTTCACAGTGCAGCCTCATTCCAAGGTTGAGAATTGGTTCATTGTGCCCAAGCCTTTGCAGCCTTTTACCATTTTGACGCTTGATAACGCTCCACCTGTAACATTTGGCGGCCTTTTGGGTCGGCTATTCCTAGTGAGGCTGCATAGCCCACCCTATCTGTGAAGCGACTGGCCCGCCCGAGGAGGAAAATCGAAGAATGATTTCACATCTCAGGATACTCAGAGTGCGAACTCCTTTACAGCGAGATACTGTGTTGTTGCCAACTCGCGGAATGATGCACCTGATTAGCCGCGCATGCCTTGCGACGACATTACTCGTGATGATGGCCGCCTTGGGTCCGTCGGTTCACGCCACAGGCTGAGGTCCAACGAAGTTTCAGCGCGTTTCGACCCAGTACATCGGAGCATTGGGTGCTCCCGGTGCAACCTCAGGGAACGGCGCGCAATCATGGGGACTCTGGCCCCTGGATCCAGGCCCTCGGGGAGTGCGATTGAGCAGCTTTGAGCAGTTGGAGGAGGCCGGTGGCGTCGCCCCGGCACGCTGGACATTCGACCACACAGACTGGTGGCTGGAGGAAGACGGCCTCATCATGGAGCAGCCGAAATTTCCGGTCTCTCCTGGCAAATACCTGGTCACGGGTGACCGCAAGGTCACGACCGTGCTGACCATTCATCCCGCTGACAAGGATGGAAATAGGCGCTGGGAACTCGATGACCACGCGACGTTCTATGACGTGACGCACTTGGCGTGCCGTTCCGCCCGCTATACACCGACGACCGGTGATGATTCGTGCTCTCCCGCAACCGAGCAGAAGACTGGGTTTCCGGTCACGCCAGGGGGGGCAATGCCTTCAGTCGAGGGCTGCAAGAAGCAAGACTATTCGGTTCTCTTCGTGATCGCTGTGGCCGTGGAAGACAAAGGCCGGTGACGCCGACAAGATTCGTCGCGTAAAGTGAGATGTCGCCCAACAAGCGCATGCAGTCGGGCAAACCAGTCGCTACGCTTGCCGTCTGCCGCTGATGCGTTGCGGGATGCAGCAAGACGGAACATTGAGAACACGACTGCGAAAAACGATGTGTACGAGCGTTGCGTTTTCTGACAGCCGTTTATCGTCAACCAATCCGTAAAATTCCCTCTAACTTCAGGAGGGTATTGTTAACTTAAGCAAAATGGGGTCCCGTCTCAGCGCGGAGCCGGCAACCTCATCCCTGAC
Source organism: Nitrospirota bacterium (assembly GCA_029881175.1). GTDB lineage: Bacteria > Nitrospirota > Nitrospiria > Nitrospirales > UBA8639 > Nitrospira_E. The sequence continues at coordinate 2,960 of JAOUNC010000050.1, forward strand.
AAATCCGTGGATTATCTCCAGGGGAATTGTCTGCTCAGAGTCCAAATTTCGTTAAGTTGACAGCACCCCTGTGAACTCCAATGTGGAATCCTTGATGAAAGGAATGGTAGCTATGATTTTTCTTACGGAACAGGCTGTGACAAAGCTCAAGGTTTTAATCATCGAACACCCGGAAGACCCCATTGTCCGATTGATGGTGCGGGACCTCGACGAGGCCCGATTGTCGTACAACATCACCCTTGAAGATAAGATTCAGCCCGATGACGAGGTGCAGGAGGTAAAAGGATTGACCGTGGCGGTTGAAGGGCGAAGTGCCCCGCGCATGCAAGGAATTACCCTGGATTACCAGGAGCCAGAGGGGTTCATATTCATTCATCCTGAACAAGAAGGGAAACCCAAATTTGATGTATTTAATTTGAATTGATCGAACCTCATACAGGACAGAGGCTCAAAGGAATTTCTCGCCAGCAGACCCTCGCCGTCCGTCCACGGCTATCCACACTCTTGCCTAGAAAAAGCACACAGCGCGTGGCCATCGGAGTGGCCTATCAGACCCATGAGTACCAGATGCAGAAAATTGCCGAATTCCTGCGAATATTCAACGGTCAGTCGTCGGATACGACCAGAGGAAGAAGAGGGCACATGATTGCCGGACCTTCCCCCATGTCCAACCCCCAGCATTGACTCCCACTCCATCGGTCAATTCCATGAGGTTTCGCGTTGGCCCTCCCCCTCGTTCGAGGAATAGTTCTGCGTTGCCACATCATGGGAAATTGCAGTGTGAATTACCACCGGCCCTCTCCAAAATTGCAGTTGGGCCTTGCGTCTGACGCGGAACATGACGCTACGGCCTGGTTTGTGGCGGCACTCCCCCAACTCTGCACGCTTTCCCCTGTCATCACGGTTCACTTTGGGCTCATTGGTATCGGCCCAGTCTTGCTTCCGTTGTTTTTCCTGCGCGCTTCCTCTGGCAAAGAGGAGCTTTTGCTCGAAACCTCCCTCAATCCCTATCAGACCGACCTTCAGGGTCTAAAGCTCTTGCGGTGCCTGTGCTCCCAAGAAACTTATCGAATTCACTGCCGAGATCTCGCGCCACAAACAGAGCACATCTTCGATGTGCCAAATACTCATCATGCCCTCTATCGCCAAGCCGTCAATCTCCTTGAAACGCATCCACCATGGACGGCCACACAGTTTGTTCAAGCCCAATATCATCTTGCACAATCATGGCCGACCCCAGAGGAACGCTACCAGAACCTCCGATGCCCTCCCGGGCATTCGAGTGCCTTCGACCTGTAAGCCTCCGCCAGCTTCCAACCTGTGCGATTGTTTTCTCTGACTGGGGAAAAAGAAAAGAAAAGGGAGGCAAAACTATTTTGCTGAAGGTCATTCCTTCAATCTCGGCATGGGTTCAAATCAAATAATTTCACCACAAATGGAAGACGGCACCAGTTCAACCTGGCTTATAATAGCCATACACTCGGTTTAGCACTTCTGACAAGATCGTTTCATGTTGCTCTACCGCTTCATCCCACGTGGAACAGCGGCGGCACGTTTGATCAAGATCGCCACCAAACACCATCGTTTCAAAAAGGAGAGGAGGGCCGTTATAGAACTGATGATCAATTCCAAGGAACACCGTCGACACCTCAATATCGGCGACCTGCGCTTTACTCACGACCCGATCAGCCGTCTCCACCCATTTACCAAATTCCACCGCACCAGAAGCGGGAACAACAACCTGATTACGTAAAATATAGAATCCCATGGGCAGAGCTCCAGATCCTATTCTACGCCACCGCGTTCTCGTTCGAAACCCTGGTTCACCTCAGGGCTCCCTTCCTAGGGTTGCGAGAAAAATGGGGCCTATCTGTTGGTACCTGATTAAATGTGGGGAAAATGGGGGAACTATCTGCGCCACACTTGGCCTCAGAGCGAGAAAAACCAATTTTTCACTTGCCCATCTCCTTTCAAATCCAGAATTAACCAGATTGACATCTTCAGGCCTCTTCAGTACTTTTGCATATTATTCATCATAAAAATTAAACTTCCTTTCTCCCCTTCTTTTGTCGTGGGTATGACATTCAGAGGATTGAGTGACCAAGCTTTTTCAATGTCGTGCATTTTTTCTTGAGTATCTTGTACATCTTGAATGAGAACATTCTTTTGCAAATGAGGTAAAGCAATGGCGCGTGCATTGGTTCTCACAGTCATTGGCCAGGATCGGCCTGGCCTGGTCGAGGCACTGGCCGATTTGATCGTTAACCATGAAGGGAACTGGGACGAAAGCCGAATGGCGCGCCTGGCCGGGCACTTCGCGGGGGTCGTTCAAATTCATCTTCCGGAGTCTCAGGCCGAAGCCTTCATAACCGCTCTTCCCACCCTGGCTGACCGTGGCCTTTCCGTGAGTGTTGTAGACAGCGACTGGACCCTTGTGGATGTCGACCATCGAAACTCGTTGCAGTTGGAGTTAGTGGGCCAAGATCGTGCCGGGATTGTGCGAGAGATTTCGAGGAAATTGGCGGCCCTTGGGGTCAGCATGCAAGACCTTCGAACGGTAATCGAGAGTGCCCCCATGTCCGGAGAACGGATTTTTCGAGCCGAGGCCGAGCTCGTCCCCCCTTCCCAAACTAGTTTCGAACAGATTCGGACTGCCCTCGAACCACTTGCTGACGACATGATGATCGACATCACCTTGAAACCAGGCGAGTAGACTTTTTGAGTCAAAAGGGATAGTACAATCATCACCAATCAAATTTTTTTCATATTCCTTCAAGTTCTTTTACCATTCCTATTAACCTACCTCCCACGGCTCCCATTTGCATTTCAATGACGACTCACGCCGAGCAAGAATTACTTCCTTTCTAGCCTCATATTCACCATTGTGAAGGAAGGGGCCCTCTTTCCAAGCCATATGCGCAAAGGACGTTTTTATAGTTTTTGAGCCAAAATAATTTGGCCCATGCCACACACTCATTCCCTATCAGCTGCTCTGGCGATAACGCCACATTCGTTTTAAACTGAGTCAGACTATTTCTGAATAGGTTGCGTTGGATCATTCACATGCGTTTCATACGAATTTTCTTATACATCGTTCCCACCCTTCTCTTTCTTTTTGTGCCCGTCCCTGCCCATGCTGATTTTCAGGCTGGGGTAGCGGCCTATGATCAAGGCAACTATGTGACAGCTCTCAACGAATTTCTCCCTCTTGCCCAGCAGGGAGACGTCAAGGCACAGGTGAATATGGGCATTCTGTATGAGAAGGGCCAGGGGGTTCCCCAGGATCTTCAGGAAGCCTTTCGCTGGTATTACCTTGCCGCGAACCAGGGGGATGCCTCTACACAAAACATTCTAGGAATGTTGTATGAATACGGCCAGGGGGTTCCTCAGGACTATCCCCAAGCCCTGTATTGGTATGGGCTCGCGGTGGAGCAGGGCTACGCGGCGGCCCAATTTAACCTAGGATTTTTGTACGCCACTGGTGTGGGTGTACCACAGAATTATACCAAAGCGAGACATTGGTATTGGCTGGCGGCGCAGCAAGGCCATGCCGACGCTCAGCACAACCTCGGATACCTCTACCATGTCGGACAAGGTGGCCTACCCCAAGATTTCGTTCAAGCGCATATGTGGTACAACTTAGCCGCAGCCCAAGGTGTCGACAATGCTCGAAAACTCAGAGATCATGTGTCGAGCCTCATGTCCCCTGAACAGGTGGCTATCGCCCAACAACTTGCTCGCGAATGGAGACCAACACCTAACCCTTAAAGAATAGGTTGGAAAGTTTTGCAATCATTGACGTCTCCAGCCTGGAACCCACTCATTCCGTATCAGCTACTCTGACTCATATCTTGGATTCCATTCGGATGCGCAGCTTCACCTGTTGGTCATCGGGCAGACTGCAGTCATATAGCGACCTTCCCCACCGACGAAAGGAAACGGAGCGCACATGAAAGACGAGACACCCCTCACCAAGAAGCACCGGTCCAATAATAAGTCCTTGCCAATCGCCGAATCTGCACCTTCTCATCTGGAGCGAACCAGTATCTTCCTTTTTCACAAGCCCAAAGGATTTCTTGTCACTCGAAAAGATGAGAAGGAAAGGAAAACCGTCTATCACGCGCTCCCTCCATTCGTGCTGTTGGAAGGATGGGTCCCAATAGGCCGCCTAGACAAAGACTCCCGTGGCCTCTTGCTCTTCACTCAAGATGGCAGCGTAGTGGACCGGATCACGGAGCCCGGCCAATGCGAAAAAATCTACGAGGTTGAGATCCGCGGAAGAATTTCTGATGACGATCTCTCCCATACCTTACAAGGCGTTCCCACCTCCATCGGAACCTTGAAGATCCACAAGATTACCAAGACTAGAGAGGTCGGCCCAAAAACTCAGTTAGAGGTCGTCTTGCGAGAGGGGAAAAATCGGCATCTTCGTCGACTCTTTCATGCCCTGAAAGATCCAAAATTTCACACCCCCCTGAAAGTTCTCGATCTGAAACGTGTACAAATCGGCCCGTTGCGCTTGGATATCCCAGTCGGCGAATGGCGTTTTGCCACACGTGACGAAGAGACTCAATTGTTCGCTGCGGTCAACATGCCGGTGCCGAAGGATTGCAAGCCTGGATGACGTATCGCAGCATCTAAGCTTTAGCACTATCATATTTCGTTCTGTTCAAAATTCATTCTACTTAGCCATCAACTTGATGATTGCCTTTACAGCAAGCTTTTCCCCTGGTGCAAAGAAAGATGGCCCTGGCGGACGGTGGGCTTTTCCACTATCGATTGAGCCTAAAAACCGGAGTTGGCAGGCTCGCAAAGCTTCAACACGCCTACTCAGAAGGCTGCTCAGGGTGATTGGACGTTTCATCAATTGAAATTGGGTGAGTGCTACATGCATCCCTCGTGCTGAACCCGTCGAAGCTTGAGCGTTGTTTTCTCACAGCAACTCGGCTTTTTAGGGCAACTGATTCGACTTCTATTGCTCTCACTCTTCTCACCTTCAGGCACAACATTCAGTACACGGAAAATTTCTCCTATTATTTCTACGCAGATTGATTGCCATAGGCCAAAGCTGAAGGATCCCTCCTACAGCTCCTCTCTCGGGTTTGCATAGCTTTCCCAAGATTTCCATCACCTACCCGATTGATTTATTAAAGAAATCTCTTTGTTCCTTTCAAAAGGTATCTTTTTTGCTCTATGCCTACTTACGCGTATTGTTTCATTGAGCCCTTGGGCATTGTTCCATTTACCATTTTCTCAACACTACGGAGGTTTGCTATGAAAAGACTTTTTACTGTGCTAGCCATACTGTGTGTATTTGGATTGACCACTGCCTCCTTTGTCCAAAGTGCGCCAACTCCCCCTGAAGGCAATCCGGTTGTGCAAGGAACCTTAATGAAAATTGATGGCTCGTTTTTCGTCATCATGGATAGTTCCGGGAAAGAACAACGCATTCATGTCGACAAGAGCACTTTGATCATTGGAAAAGTTCAGCCTGGGGCTCAGGTGAAAGCAGAAGTGACCCAAGATGGCCATGCCTCTGCCGTCCTGATTGTTGGAGGGTAAGCGGCTCTTGCAGGGTGCTTTCTTTATAACTTTTAACAGTGAGCCAGCCCTCTACATGGCTGGCTCGGGGTGGTCATGAACTCGTTATGTCCACATCCTATAGTCCACTTTTTCTGACAGACTTATCCCAAACCATCTGCACCGGTCTCACGCCGATTATTCCACATCATGTGCGTAATTCAGGCTTTCACTCCTTGTGGGATTTTCATAAATGACAAAGGAATTGCATACATATACTCCACTACTCCTATTGGTGAATTGCTCTCCCTGATGCAATGAGATTCACTGTGCAATAACAACATTGCTTTTCATGCCTTTCATAACCCGGAGGTAGGCCCTATGCTTCAGGTTCGTGAACAACACCCTCCTCACACAAACGTCATCGCCCTCGCTGGTCAGGTTAGTCGTTATACGACGACAGGGATCCAATCACGGATTTGGGCTGCACAAGAATCTGGCTGTCACCACATCATTTTGGATTTTTCCGAGGTCACGGAGATTGATTCGACGGGCTTAGGAGAATTATTCCTCTGGTATCACAACATGAGACCCCTACACGTCCAAATCAGTATCGTCAAACCACCAACCTGCATTCGGAACCATCTAGACTGGGCGCATCTTTCGGAGATCATTCCGATCTATGAATCTGAAAAAGAAGCCATAGTGCAGACCAAAGCTTATTCATAGCATGTTGGGAGCTTGGCTGGAGCAGCGACAGCATCATATACTGCTTCAGCCCGGCAATGAGTGCCTCCAGCCAACCTTCACCACTTCTTCCTCATTTTGATCAGTGATTTGGAATGGAGTGAACCACAGTACTTTGGCAGGTCAGGACAAAAAACAGACTCCTTCCTGGTTTCTCCCCAATCTTGGTTATTCCAAGATTGGCAACTCCAAAAAGAATAAGAGGGGGAAATTCAGTGGGAGGATCACCCCCTGACAAAAGAAGGATCCTAGAGAGTATAATTAATACAGAAGATTTTATATGTCATTCTGGAGAATGATCCCTTGGAGAGAGGGTGAAATTAGAAAAAATTAAATGATTATGTTTGCAACCAAAAATTCGATTGATGCCCGGTTTGCCACCTCAACAAAAAAATTTGAGTCTATGTCATTGCAAAGAAAAATTCTTGGACTCCTGCAGGTCAGCCTGTTGATAATCGGGTCTGTGGCGATAGCAGCTCCATCGCCTTTGCATATTACCGTTGGCACCTTCGCCCCCTATTACTCCCCAACATTTGTCCGCGTTGGGCCCAACACCCCAATTTCCTGGAATAACCCCACAGGCGCACTCCATTCCATCACTCACGATGGGTGTAAGGATGGCGCACGATGTGCGTTCGATTCCGGACCACTTGGCCCCAACAGAACCTTCACCGTGCACCTACTCTCACCAGGCTTCTATCCCTACCATTGCTCATTCCATCCCATCATGCGAGGCGTCTTGGAAGTGATTGACTCTCATCCCTTCAATGATACCTAGGCCTTTCCCTCTTTTCGACCTTCCCCTATCGTCCAACATCTACATGCAGATCATGTCTGGCGAATTCAACCGATAAGGTGGTGCACTTATTATGTGAATTCAAGTCTTTAAAAAAAGTTGGATGGCCTTGTTAGCACCTTCATCTAAACCAGCCAATCTTTCAACCTGCCTGCTTCTGCCCATCCGGGCTATTTCCCATTTATCAAGCGGCCATTCTCGCTCAGCATTATGCCTCTGGATTCCTTCAATCTTTCTGGTATTCTCCTCAAAACCCTCTTTATTCTCTTGTCATTAACTCCCGAGGCTGTGTAATAACTCCCTTCTCCGATCACTTCACCGCGGTAGTAGGCACGTCAGCTCATCTCCTCCTCGTTCGATGTTGTTCGTTTTGACTAGCATTTCCGTTTTTGTGTCACCACGAGCCTATCTGCTGCGGTGCAGATGGTGCTGATGAGCCTATTTTTGCGTGTAGGGCCCCACCACTTACGCCTGGATTGCGTTGAGGAGTGGCTTCACGCCGAGAATCGCCAGCACCCGTTTGAAGTTGTACGCCAACACATGCAAACTCATCTCGGTGCTGACATGCTTGAGAGTTTTTGTGAGGAAGTGCGTAGAGCCCATCCAGGCTTTCAAGGTCCCAAACGGATGCTCGACGGTTTCTCGTCGAGTGCGCATCCGCTCCGGCTCGCGATCGAGACGGCCTTCGACTGCCTCGAGTACGGCTTCATGTTCCCATCGTCCGACTCGCCGGTATTTATCGGTCGTACACTGCGACTTGATGGAGCAGTTCGGACAGTGTGATGACCACAGTATTTGTGGATCTTCAAGCCTTTCTCCTCGGTCTCGAACCGCCAGATGAGGCGCTCCCCTGCCTGGCATGCGTATTCATTCTCTTCCGCGTAGTAGATGAAGTCGCGTTTGCTGAACAAGCCTTTCTTCGTGCTGCCTGATGTCTGGGGCTTGGTGAGATAGGTCGTGATCTGGGACTGCTCGCAGGCCAGAATTTCTTTCCCATTGAAGTACCCGCGGTCAGCGACCACGGCAAGGGTCTCTGCTCCAATAGCCTCTTTCGCTTGTTGCGCCATATGGTGCAACTGGTGACGATCGTGCCCAACATTGGTGACCTCGTGCGTCACGATCAAATGGTGCTTTGCATCCACGGCCGTCTGCACGTTATACCCCACCATTCCGGTGCCTCTGGTCGTCATCGACCGCGCATCTGGGTCCGTCAATGAGATCTGTTGGTCCGGCGCGTGAAGCATCTGGACTTCGAGTTGTTTAACCCGGATTCAGCAGTAGAAAATGGTTACGGTGGGGGTTGTGCGTTCACTGGCACCAGGCTACCGGGCGAATGGGTCTCGGTTGATGGGGGAACAGGGGCCTCTGGGGGGTGTTCGTCG
>JAOUNC010000413.1 GCA_029881175.1 Nitrospirota bacterium
ATCCACTCCGGTTGGTAGCGGGAATCTATCCGTGATTTTTTTACAGATGGATACCTGCCCCTGCCAATAACCGCAGGGGCAGGCTCACAAACATGCAGGTATGACAAAAATGAGATAAATCCCCTCTACCATCAAGCGGGAAGACCGCGATACGGATAGATTCTTGACTCAAAGGTCTTTTAATGGCAGGGATCCGCACACCAAAGGACAAGATAGAGAAAGACAGCAAATCCCAGAACCATCGCACCAATGAGGTACCATTTCACGTTCATGAGACCTCTAAGGTTTTGAATTCTTTTCTACAATTCCTGGACCTTACCCGACAGATCTGAAAGAGGTTCAGCTAGACTCCCACTATAGCTTCCATCTTATTCGCGAACTAATAAGAGCGAACAGTCTGTGTGGTGGATGACTGAATGGGAGACGCTCCCCAGAAAAAATCGGCTGACTCCGGATTGACTCTGTGGTCGCATCACCAGCAGATCGGGATTTATCTTTTTGACCTCTTCAACAATCGTGATGGATGGCGCCCCTTCAATGGCCACGCCTTTGGCCTGATGCCCCAACCGCTCTAACTCCAGACAGAGCACCTGGGTAAACTTCTCCGCGTAGCTGACCATCTCTTTGCGAAAGGCTGGAGGAATCATGGCTCCAACCGGCCACACCGGTTCAACCATGGGAATGACATGAAGAACGGTGATGGCACAAGGTTCCCGGAATGGTTTTTTCTTGAAAAAAGTCAGGATCGCATCAGAATCCTCCTGGCTTTGGATGGGAATGAGTAATTGCTTGATGTTTCGGACAGGTTGCTTTACCAGGAGGGTTGAGCAAGACGCATGCGTCATCACTCGATGCGACACACTTCCAAATATCTGCTCTTTAATACGCCCCATGCCTCTGGCACCCATGACCACCAAGTCGGCCTTTTCTGCCTGAGCCGCTTTGAGAATGGCTTCGGCAGGCGTACCCATCTCCAGTTGTTTGGAGACGGAACCCGGGTGAAGAGGCAAGAGCGAGACAGCTTGATCTAACACCCGCTCACCTTCTTCTTTCATGGCGCTTTCCACAGTCATCGCTAAATCTTTGGCCACATCCGCCCCCATGGCCGGATAGGGAATGCCAGGCACATTCACCACATGAAGCACCTTTAAGCTTTCGGCTGGGCTTAAGGCTTCAAATATGCGTGTGGCATCTAACGATTGATCCGACCCATCAACGGCTAACACGTATTTCATGGTCTGTCTCCCTTCATGATTCACTCGGTACTTTTTTCATTTGACTGCTTCCTACCTGACTTCTTTTATCATATCGATGGCACCGGATGGACATTCTTCTTCACAGATGCCACATCCCTTACAATACTCAAGATTGATTGCATATCGCTTGCCTGGATCAAGCTTGATAATCGCATTATCCGGACAGACCCCATAACACGTGTCGCATTCAAAACAATTTCCGCAAGAAAGACAACGCCGGGCTTCGAGTAAGGCTGTCGCCGCATCTAATCCACCAACCACTTCTTCAAAGTTTGCTCGTCTTCTGGCTGCATCCAAATATGGCTGGTGGCTCTTGTCGGCATCGGTATAGTACCAGGTATTCAAACGATCAAACGTGGCGACAGCATTCGATGGTGGCTTTGCATAATGGAATCCGCGGAGATAGGCATCGATATGTCTTGCCGCTTTTTTCCCATGGCCGGTAGCCACCGTCACCGAACGTTCTGCAGGAACCATATCACCTCCGGCAAATACGCCCTGGCGTCCGGTCATCATGGTGTCATCCACCTGAATGACGCCGTCCGGCGAAATTTCTAATCCTGGCACTTTCTTTAAAAACCCGGTGTCCACTTCCTGCCCCAGAGCTAAAATCACCGTATCCGCTTCCAAGGTTTCCATTCGGCCTGTGGGTTGGGGGTATCCGCTCTCATCCAATTTCATTTCCTCAACGGTGATCGCGTTCCCATCCACCTGTCGAATCATGCTCAGCCATCGTGTCAGCACTCCCTCTTCCAACGCCTCTTCCACCTCAAAATCATGGGCGGGCATATGTTCACGATCACGCCGATAGATAAGCAGGGCTTCCTTTGCACCCAAGCGTTTGGCCGTTCGTGCCGCATCAATGGCCGTATCCCCTCCACCATAGACCACGACACGTCGACCAATTTTGGGAACCTCTTCTCCCTCCATCCCTTTTAACAACCCTAAAGCATCGACCATTCGGCCAGCATCAGGGCCCGGAATGTCGACCCGTTTACTCAAATGAGCTCCAATAGCCAGAAACACGGCATCGAATGGTCCCTCTTTGATGGCCATCTCCAAATTGTCGACTTTTCGATTCAACTGGATGGACACGCCCATGGCTTCTATCCTGGCAATTTCGGCATCCACGATATTGCGAGGCAGGCGATACTGGGGAATGCCGAACCGCATCATACCTCCCGGCTTCGGCCCGGCCTCATAGATCGTCACAGCATGGCCCATCCGCGACAAATGGTAGGCTGCCGACAACCCACTGGGGCCAGCCCCAACAATGAGGACTCGTTTTCCTGAAGCCACCCCTGCTTCAACCTGCCAACCCTGTTCAATCGCATAATCCCCTAAAAATCGTTCTACGGCATGAATGCTCACGGCCTCATCCAGCTGGCCACGATTACAAACCGTTTCACAGGGGTGATAACACGCACGCCCATGAATCGCAGGGAAGGGATTGTCCTCCATAATCTTGCGCCAAGCCTCTTCGTATTTTCCTTCTTCTGCTTCATACAACCATGCCTGGATGTTCTCACCGGCTGGGCACCCTTGATTGCAGGGTGGCAGATGGTCGACGTAAATCGGGCGCATAGTGCGCCAATTACCCGTATGATTTGCTAAGCTCGATGCAGGATCTAATGTGATGGCAAAAGGCTTACGTTCCATATCACGACTCTATCGCCAGCTCAGTTGGCAGAAGATTATACAGACGAATATTTCGATCGGCCATGGCTTGAATGGCTGCCAGCGAATCATCGTCA
>JAOUNC010000414.1 GCA_029881175.1 Nitrospirota bacterium
TTTCTTGAATGAGTTCCTGGTTGGTCAGTTGCTCGTCCTGCCCGTATCTCCATTCCCGCCGCACTTCGCGATGCAGCCATTCGGCAAAGGCTTCGGCTAATCGATCAGCCAGGGCTTTGGCCATGATGGCATGATAATCATCATGATCTGCTTCAAACCGCTGACAGAGGGCTTCGATGCCAATCCCGGTTGTGACTGCAAAGCCGCCAATATAGTCGGCCTTGCCGCTCGACTGGGGAGCAATGAAATCGGCTAACGCATAATTCACTTCTCCCTGAGGTTTTTCGGTTTGCTGTCGTAAGGTGTGGAAGACGGAAATCGCTTCAGAACGTTTCTCATCTGCATAGATGGCGATATCATCACCCTGACTGTTGGCCGGGAATAATCCATAGACGCCTTTTGCGGTGAGGAGTTTTTTGTCAATGATTTCCTTGAGCAACTTTTGGGCGTCATCAAACAATTCCCTGGCCTTTGGACCTACGACCGGATCTTCAAATATTTTGGGGTATTTCCCCCGCAATTCCCAAGCCTGAAAAAATGGAGTCCAGTCAATGGCCGGCACCAACGTCTCTAAGGAGAGCTCTTCAATCACTTTTGCCCCAATGAAATTCGGCTTGGGGATATCCGTCGTCTCCCAATCAATCGCCAAGCCTCGTTTTCTGGCATCCTCCAAGGCTATGAGTTTTTTGGCGGTTGTTTTCGAGGCATGGGCTTCCCGTGTTTTCTGTTGTTTTTCCTGAATATCTTGCACAAAGGCCACTTTATCGTCCGGGCTCATTAACTTGCGCACGACGTTCACCGCTAAGGAGGCATCTAAGACATGCACGACCGGGCTGGTATAGCCCGGCGCAATTTTCACGGCTGTATGGGCCTTACTAGTGGTGGCTCCACCAATGAGCAAGGGGATGGAGAAGCCTTCTCGAGTCATTTCTCGCGCGTTGTTGACCATTTCATCCAACGAAGGTGTGATCAGCCCACTAAGGCCAATCAGATCAACTTTTTCCTCTCGTGCGATTTGTAAAATTTTGTCGCACGGAACCATCACTCCCAGGTCAATGATTTCGTAGTTATTGCAGGCCAGCACAACCCCGACGATATTTTTCCCAATATCATGGACATCGCCCTTCACGGTCGCGAGCAAGATTTTCCCCTGGCTTCGACTCGCACCTTTTTCTTTTTCCGCATCCATAAACGGCAACAAATAGGCCACGGCTTTTTTCATGACACGTGCGCTTTTCACCACCTGCGGCAAAAACATTTTTCCCTCACCGAATAGTTCTCCAACCACATTCATGCCATCCATTAAGGGGCCCTCAATGACATCCAAGGGTTTATTGAGTTTCTGACGGGCTTCCTCCACATCGCTATCAATGAATTCGACAATGCCTTTGATCAACGCATGCGCCAGTCGTTTTTCTACTGTCTCATGACGCCAGGCATCATCTTTCACAACCGCCTTGCCCTGTTGTTTAACCGTCTCGGCAAAGGCGACCAATTCTTCAGTAGCCTCCGGCCGCCGATTTAACAGCACATCTTCCACCAACTTAAGCAGATCTTTGGGGATTTCTTCATAGACACCCAATTGACCAGCATTCACAATCCCCATGTCCAACCCTGCCTTAATGGCATGATAGAGAAATGCGGTATGCATGGCTTCGCGAACGGCATTGTTCCCGCGGAAGGAAAAGGAAATATTGCTGACTCCCCCACTGACCTTGCAGAAAGGCAACGTGGCTTTGATTTGCCTTGTGGCCTCAATGAAATCCACCGCATAGCCATTGTGTTCTTCCATGCCCGTGGCCACCGTCAAAATATTAGGATCAAAAATTATGTCTTCCGGTGGGAAATCCAGCCTATCAGTGAGAAGACGATAGGCCCTGGTACAGATTTCCACTTTTCGTTCAAGCGTATCCGCCTGACCGGTTTCGTCGAACGCCATGATCACAGTGGCTGCGCCATAGCGACGAATCAGTCGAGCCTGCTCCAGAAATTTATCTTCGCCTTCTTTGAGACTGATAGAATTGACGACACCTTTGCCTTGAGTACATTTAAGCCCCGCTTCGATCACAGACCATTTGGAGCTGTCAATCATGATGGGCACACGAGCAATATCCGGTTCAGACCCAATGAGATTTAAAAATTCCACCATGGCTTTTTCTGAATCCAGAAGTCCTTCATCCATATTCACATCTATGATTTGTGCGCCCCCTTCGACTTGCTGACGCGCAACAGCGAGGGCTTCCTCCAAATTCCCATTGAGGATTAATTTGGAAAATTTTGGAGACCCAGTCACATTGGTTCGCTCACCAATATTGACGAAATTGGCTTCTGGCCGAATGGTTAAGGGTTCAAACCCGCTTAATCGAGTCATACGCGGAATGTGCGTCTTTTTGTGCGGAGCACAATCTTTGACACCTTCCGCAATCGCTTGAATATGATCTGGAGTACTCCCGCAACACCCGCCTACGATATTGACCCAGCCCTGAGTGGCAAAGTCCCGAAGATCCGCCCCCATGCGTTCAGGTGTCTCATCAAACCCACCAAAGGCATTGGGTAAACCAGCGTTGGGATAGCAACTGATATAGATGGGTGCCACATTGGACAGTTCTGCGATATAGGGGCGCATTTGTTTGGCCCCTAAGGCACAATTAATCCCCACGCTTAAGAGATTGGCATGGGAAATGGAATTCCAAAAAGCTTCGATCAACTGCCCTGATAATGTACGGCCGCTGAGATCAGTAATCGTGACAGACGCCATGATGGGAATCTCGCGGTGTATTTCTTCGCAATATTGGGCAATGGCAAAAAAAGCTGCTTTGGCATTAAGTGTGTCAAAAATCGTTTCGACCATCAGAAGATCGATGCCCCCTTCGACTAAGCCCCGAACCTGATCATAGTAGGCTGCGGCTAAGTCATCGAAGGTGACCGCACGAAATGCTGGATTATTCACATCAGGCGACATCGACGCGGTTCGATTAGTCGGCCCCAACGCTCCAGCCACAAAACAC
>JAOUNC010000415.1 GCA_029881175.1 Nitrospirota bacterium
TTGCGAGGCTACCTCGCCTCGAGAATTCTCCTTCAAAGTGGCTTTCAAAATATCTCTAACCTTGCTGGAGGTCTTTTGAGTTATCCTTTGTCTGGTTCAAAAAATTGATTTTCAGCGAATCAGGAACGGTGAACAGGAAAAAGAGCATGAATATCTCCTTAAAACCTTGTTCACTCGGCGAACATCAAGAGAGGACGGCAAATAAAATAGGTGTGGGCCGCGTTACGCTGTTGAGAAACGACAACCAATATGGAATCCATTTTTTTAGCATTAACATCACCGTTAAGTGCTACTTAACACTTAACGTTTCCGTTTTACCGTTTTCCATCTCCTTCTGACCTATCTGCTCGTAAGTCTTTTCACAACTCATTGTTCTTCAAAGTAAAAATCAAGACGTATTCCTGATTTGAAATATGGCACTCCCTTTGCTCAAGCTAAGTGTCATACACGCAACCCATGAGGAAGGAGGACCACATGGTCAAGAATGTTGGAGGAACGGAAAAAGTTATTCGGTTGGTAGTAGGAGGCTATTTGTTGCTGGGAGCATTATTTCTAGACCTTTCTACTTGGGGCACGGCCACGTTGAGTGTGGTTGGAATTATCGCCATACTCACTGGAACGGTGGGGTACTGTCCTGCATGGACCGTCTTTGGCATTAATACCTGTCGAACCAAATCCACCCCATAATCAAGAAGAAAGCCTACCCGTGGAACTTGTTTATCAGATCTTCACGCTCTTCAAGTGGAAATGCTTCGTTTTGAGCCGTTCTGAGATTTGATGCATTCGAGGTAAACCTACAACGTCTGACAAAAGGCAGAAAGCATGATGAAGGGGGAGAACCACGTTTCTTAAACAATATTACCTGAGCTGTTTGGCCCAGACCTCTTTCTTTGTTGGCGATGAACAGACGAAAACCGCAGCGGTGATAAATCCGCAGTATGATGTGGATCAATACTTGAACGAGCCTCAATTGTGAGAGGTACAATGATCATGCCGGTGACAAAGAATGAGATCAAACCAAAGAAGATGATGCGGAAATGGTCTCTGTTCTATGAGCCCCTCAAAATACTTGGGCTTGTTCTCCTGATGATGAGCACGTTTTTTATGGGGCCTTTTGCCTCAGCAGCCCCCTCGACGTTACGGATTACCATTGGCACGTTCTCTCCGCACTTTTCCCCGGAATTAGTACACATCGGAACGGGCACACCAATCTCCTGGGTCAACCCCACGACTACTCTCCATTCCATCACGCACGATGGGTGTACCACCGGTCAACGATGTGCGTTTGATTCTGGACCCATTGGTCCCAACCAAACATTCCAAATAGATCATTTACCAGCAGGCTCTTATCCCTACCACTGTACGTTTCATCCCATCATGCGAGGCGTTCTCGTCGTGCTGGAGTCTGACCTCTCGAGTGAATCCTAATCCTATGTTTACCTAAAAAATGAGTGTTGTGTGAGGAAGATGAGGAAGGGTGTATATGCAAAATTCGGCCTGCAGTACTGCCAACTACATGAAGATTAGGCCCTGAACAGACCATTCACATGACGATCATCCCTTAATTGATCAGGGATTACGCTATGCGCTTCACATGCCTAATCAACACAATCTGGCTTACGTTGACAAATACCCTTTGGAGTTGTCGACATCACCGATGCAGGGGTGGACAGATCGATTGAGCGAACTGAAGCGCTGAAATGTGCTAAGTTACATACGCCAAAGGGCACCGCTTGCCCCCATGACCTCAGCGAGAGCCACAACACATCCTGACGAGACTTTGACTCTGCTACCCAACAAATCCTGTAGACGCTTTTAAAAACAAGCACCACCGCGATGGAAAAAGGCAGCCGAACCATGAATGTCGCATCACCTATTCAATCAGTTTTTCACCCCACTGATTTCTCCCTCGCCAGCGAAGTGGCATTTATTTGTGCCTTAAAAATTGCGTTGGCCGCGAAAGCTGAACTGAGCGTGATTCATTATGCCGAACAGGGAGTGGTAACAAGCTGGGATTACTTTCCTAAAGTGAGGGAAATTTTGGCCAATTGGGATATTCTCTCCCCGGGCTGCTCTGAATCAGAATTGACCAACCTTGGCTTGCGAGTGGAGGGCATGATTGCGACAGGACCGGATGCTTGTAGTTCCCTCGTTCAACACCTGAATCAAAAAAATCCCGATCTCATGGTCCTTGCCACCCACCAGATCGAGGGATTGAACCGATGGCTGGAGACTCCAGTAGCCGAACCGTTGGCCAGGGAAGCACGGTGCCCAACAATCTTCGTCCCGCCGTTTGCAAAAGAACGTGTCGTCTCATATCAAGATGGAACCGTGACGCTTGAACGAATTTTAATCCCTGTCACCCGGGTGATCCCTCCTCAACTTGCCATTGATTATGCTGTCAATTTAGCCAAGCTACTCGATGTGAACACGATCGAATGGAAGATTTTTCATGTAGGCAAAAAGGAAGACATCCCAGCTCTTTACCTACCGACGCACGAGGGGTGGAAATGGGAAAAGCTCGCCCGCCCCGGTCATCCAGTTGATCAGCTGCTTGAAATGGCAGCTGAATTTTCTCCCCAACTCATCGTGATGATGACTGAAGGTCATCGTGGATTGTTCGATGTCCTGCAAGGCAGCACAACTGAGCGAATCGTTCGTGGTGTACGATGTCCCGTCCTGGCCGTTCCAGTCGTATCCCCTGATGAGTGATGTTTTCATAGCAGATGAAGAAGTACCGCCAGTCTATACATTTGTTTACACGCGACTCTCCCCAAAGCGGCTTCTTCCCAACTGTACGACTCGACCTAATTCATCTCAGAGACGATCCTTTCGCGTCTTCAAGAATTGCCGAACCACAAGAGATCCGAGCATGGGGCATGACGAGCCATACGGGCAGAGACACTCAAAAAAACAGTCGTGTGATACTTGTGAGGACACGGGAGCCCCTCACGATCTGGTTGGCTCTAAACGGATGAACGGCTTG
>JAOUNC010000051.1 GCA_029881175.1 Nitrospirota bacterium
AAGACGAATGAGGATTTCTTCGGGTGCAACACCAAATTTCCACAATTCGGCAATGCCCCGTACTGGCGTTCGGGTACCGACCACAATGGGAGCACCCTGAAGGATGTCATCGCTGGAGACAATGTAAGGATGAGTCATAATTGAGGGCATATTTTTATACTAATTTAGGTGAAACTTCTTGGAATTTAGCCTATCCGAGGTTACCCGTGATGTCAATTAACTGGTTCCAAGTGATAGGAATAGCCGAGATTTGAAAGAAGGGAAACTGAGAAAAAGTAACAGGGTCAATTGTAACTCGCTATGCTCAGACAATGCGCCGCCCCCTTTCCGGAGCCGTCTACACGGCTCGGTTGCGCCAAAGGCTAGATTAAGAGTGAGGCAAATTGGAATATCATTATTTCTACCACCATTCCTCATTCTCGATTAATCTAAAATAATCCAAATTTTTATTGGTGTGAAGAGAAATTGTTTGGCACAATAGACAAGAGTGTTTGTGAAACGTCAATACAGAAAGAGGTACCTGTTGTTTAAAAGAATGCGGTGTCAGCAGATAATGATAGGCCTAAGTGTTGTGGGAATGTTTTTTCTTGTCGGGCACGCTGCGGGGAAAAGCAGGTCGTTCCAATCTCCAGTAAAGGTGGAAGAGGTCGCGACGTCCCCCAATCCGTTTATTATCGGACAAGGGCCCTTGACGCTTTCTATGAGCGTGAAGGTGCCGTTATCCGGCATTGACGACCAAGTGCTGGAAGTATCGGCCCTTATTACCTCGCCTACTCGTCGATCCATGAGTTTTGTGAGTCAACGGCTGTCCTTAGCTGAAGCGACTCAAGGAGGTCAGTTGAGTGCCATCCCGGTAGAATTAGTGTGGGATGGTAAGGATCAGTATGAGCAATTCGTGACGGACGGTTCGTATTATTACGAAATCCAAGCCAAGGTGATGGAAGATGAAGGATATGGTCCTCGAACCAAGATCGTGTCTCATCGAGTTCAAGGCACGTTGGAAGCCTTAGGATATGCGGGGGAGGTGTTGCCTCCCATCCCACCAGAGCCGGAAGTACCCGCCGAAATTGAAGCGCTTCAGCAGGAGGAATTGGCTGCGGATGGATCCCCTCTGATCGACGATGGTGGAGCCAACGCCAAGGAGGATCCTTCTCTTCCTGAAGAAGAACCGGTGGGCGATCAAATTCTCGAGGGGTCGAGTGGGGGAGACAACGCTGAAGAACCCGTGAATGAAACTATGGAAGACCTTGTGCCGGGTTTGTCAGAGGATCCCTTGTTGCAAGAGGCCGATGCCATAGACCCTGTTTCGGGTGAACCTGGTACTTCTTCATCGATGGAGGAGGCATCCTCAGAGCCTATTTCCGAACGGCCTCTCGAGGCGAGTCCTACCGAGCCTTCTTTGCCTTCTGAGGTAACTCCATTCCAGCATTGATCCGGTGCGCGAGGCAGCCTGCCCCAAATCCATTATCGATATTCACTACTCCAATGCCGGATGAACAGGCATTCAACATGGTCAGCAAGGCGGCCAGGCCACCAAAACTAGCTCCATAGCCCTGACTGGTTGGTACGGCGACAATCGGTTTGTCGATGAGGCCCCCTACGACACTTGGGAGAACACCATCCATGCCGGCCACGACAATTACCACACGAGCTTCATGAAGAATGTGCTGTTGGTCCAGCAGGCGGTGTAAGCCCGCCACGCCGACATCGTAGAGCGTTTGCACTTGGCTCCCCATGACTTCGGCGGTCACTCGGGCTTCCTCTGCCACGGGAATGTCCGAAGTCCCGGCTGATACGATGACGATAGAGCCGTTTCCGGCCCGTTGAGTATCAGAGACCGACACGATTCGCGCCATTTCATGGTAGACGGCTTTTTGGGAAAGACGTGTAATGTGTTTGGCAATGGAGGGTAACACGCGGGTTGCTAAAAACGGACCGCCGGATTTAAGTAGTTGACGGGCGATAGCAGTGATTTGTGCCGGCGTTTTGCCTTCGCAGAGAAGAACTTCTGGAAATCCTTGTCGGAGTGATCGATGGTGATCAACCGACGCAAACCCCAAATTTTCAAATGGCAGCGTGCGGAGTTGGCGAAGAGCTCCTGAAACGGACACCTTCCCTGATTGAACCCGTTCGAGCAGATGCGTCAACCGGTCTTGATTCATGAGCGTCCTCTTGCTTCAAAGGCTGCGAGGCTTGAGGAAAACAGTGAGTCCATCTCCCCTTTGGCGGTGCGAGACATGAGATCGCTGACAATGTGCCGAGGATTCTTCCCCTCAAATGCGACCCGAAAGACGCCTTCTGCAATTGGCATATCAATGTGATGCTGTTTGGCTAACGCCATGGTTGCATGGGATGTGGTAAGGCCTTCGGCGACCGTGCGCGTGCTGGAACGCAGTGTGGCCATATCCGTGCCTTTGGCGAGTTGAATGCCCACTTGATAGTTGCGGCTCAGCATGCCAGTGCTGGTTAACACCAAATCGCCCAACCCTGATAACCCATAAAAGGTCGAGGTGTCGGCACCCATCGCCCGGCCCAACCGAATCATTTCTGCCAACCCTCTCGTAATGAGCGCGGCTCGGGCATTGGCCCCTAACTCCAAACCGTCAACAATGCCTGCGGCAATGGCCATCACATTCTTGAGGGCGCCGCCCAATTGGGCGCCAATCATGTCGCGGCCGGCGTAGACCCGAAACTGCGGGGTGAGAAACACCTGTTGGAGTCGATTGACTAAGTTGGAGTCTCGCCCGGCTAATAACACCGTCGTTGGTCTCCAGCGACAGACTTCGGCAGCGAAGCTCGGGCCGGAGAGCACCGTGAGCCAGGTATGCCAGGTGTCAGGCAAATGGTTTTCAACCACTTGACTCATCAATAGCAGCGTGCCTTCCTCAATGCCTTTTGTGGCAATGGTGATGGGAAGCGGTTTTTTGAGAAATGGGCGAATCTGTGTCATGATGCTGGCCATTGTGTGAGAGGGCACAGCCAGCACGATAAGGTCTGTCTCATGGAGGCAATCAGACAGACTATTCATGGCTTGAATGGAATTGGGGAGCACAACATCCGGCAGATACCAGGTATTTTCGCGTTGGCGTTGGATGCTGGTGACCACTTCGGGCTCATACGCCCAGAGGCGAATATTGAAGCCCTTGGTGGCGAGTAAATGAGCCAACGCCGTTCCCCAGGCGCCAGCTCCGATCACAGAAATCACACGAAGGGATGAGGGTGCCACGGCAAATCTTTCTGTAGGTTGGGATGGAACCGATCATGTTGAACCCCTTTGGTCAAGGGGGCGACATGGTGAATGGGGAGACCAATAATCAAAATGATGAGAAGAACAAGAACACTCGGGTTGGAAGAGGGAATAGGTACTTGAGAGAAATTATAGGAATGAAGGGGAAATCGAGTCAAATCTTTCTTGTACGATTGTCTAGACGAACGAGGGTAAACCCGGCAAAATGAGAAAGACGTCAGGTGTAAAGGGAAATATTGTTTTGGTTGACGTCTCACGCTTCATGGCTGTTCACTTTTTACTCCGGCATTTCAGAAGAAAATAGGTATAACGGTGATTGACACGAAACCCTGTCCATCTTGTGGATATGGACTCCCACTGAAAGGTCGGTTTTGCCCAAAATGTGGAACTCGGGCAGATCGAAAATCGGAGGCGGAACCAAAACAGGAGGCGCTTAATCTTCGGATACTCTATGTCATGGTCGGGCTACTCATCTTGGCGGTGCTTTTCCCCCCTTGGCAGTCTCCGCCAGACCAAACACTCGAGTTTTTGGGGTTTCATTTTATTCTCTCCCCCCCGTCGGAAGGCGCGCTGCGCAGTCCGGTCCTTCAAACTATTCAACTTTTTTCAATCGCCGTTGCCGGTCTCTACTTCTCCTGGGTGTATCGCGGGAAAGAATAAGACAGTCGACAGCTTGTTAGCGTCTGCCCTATTGAATTGGCAATGATGGGTCTCACTGTTTGCGAGGAACCCACCAAGCCTGTTCTGCCTTTTGAAACCCTACCTTGGGATAGTAGGCCATGGCTTCGGGGGCTGAGAGCAGACAGACCATGACATCATCTCCCAATTTCTTTTCCACCATGTGAAGAAGTCCCTAGCCAATTCCCTGGCGTTGATGGTCTCGATCAACTGCCAGGTCCGACAGATAACAGCAATACCTAAAGTCGGTCAGGGCACGAACGAAGCCAATCAGCCGCTCTTGATCACGCGCACTGATTAGGAGATTGGCATGTTGGAGCATGCGTGTGAGCCGGGGAATGTCATCAATTGGTCTGGCAATGCCTGATCGTCGAAAGACGTCTGCGACTTCATGGGGGTCGACACTCGTTTCAATATGATAGGACACAGTCATGGGTCGCAGACCCCTTTGTCTTCTTGCTGGACTGCCCCGGCTATTGGGCCACCTGCAAAATTTGTTGGATGGCGCTGGCTTTTTGCATTTTCAGGCTCTGGTAAATTTCTCTGCCATCTTTCAATAAATACTGTTGATCAGTGGCTTTGACCTTCGCACATATCCCTGGTTTGCCCTGGAGTGTGACGAATCGGGTAATCACGGTTGGCTTCTTTGAGATACGAAGGATGCTCAGGGCACATTCTTCTCCATCGTAAGGAAACGAGACGATCTTGTTCTCATCCCATTCTTTAATGTCATAGACATGGGTATGCACTTTCAGTAGCGGCACACTGGCATTCACTAAGGAGGCGGTCGATTCGATGCATCGTTGGAACTCATGCATGCACGAAATTCTTGATGTGTGGAGCACATCGTCGGTATTGCCCTCTTTCAACATCCAACTCCCCTGCAATTCAATCCATTTGTCCCATTCTTCGATCCGAGCCACCTGCGCGGGAAGAAAAGGGACGATGCGGCTTAACACACTATCATCCTCCGTCAAACGTTTGAGGGTGTGGAAATTGATATCCCCGGTTTCGGCAAGGCCTGTTTTTTTCTGATAGGCCTTTAGCGCGTCTTTTGTCGCTTGATCGAGTTGGCCGGTATACGGTCCAAGGCCATACCCAAAGCGACCCAGGAATATTTGCACACCCGTCACCAATGTTCGGAATTCTTCGGGATTTTGACGAAGCGTGGCTAATTCTTTGTCGGCTTTTTCACTGAGGGCCGAGGATGGTTGGGGAGCACTGGCTATGGGTGTATCGGAGGCCATGGCCCATCCCGCGGGATCAAGAAGCTGGCTACCAGTTAGAACACAGAGTAGGAATGAGGAAAGAAAGAAACGTGTCATGGAAAATCCCTTCGATCAATAATCTACAAACGGCTTCGAGGAAGCAGGTGAACGTTGAGCAGCAGATCATTCCAGGTGGTGTTGTTTGGCGTCAAGAGGAAGGTGCGGGAACCTTGACGCAGAATAACTCAAGGCCATGAGTAAGCAAAGGAGGCACGTCGTCGGCTGAAGTCTGCAATAAGAGATCAAGAAGGTCGAGGGGAATTCTGAATGGTGGCTTCAAAAAAAACGCCGGATGGGGCAGGCCCCATCCGGCGTTATAGCAACCCAACAAAAGAACCTACCGTTTTTTAGTGGCAGCTTTCTTTGCTGGAGCTTTTTTCTTAGCCGGTGCCTTTTTGGCAGCCGCTTTCTTTGCTGGAGCCTTTTTGGCAGCAGCCTTTTTCTTAGCCGGCGCTTTCTTGGCAGCCGCTTTCTTTGCTGGCGCTTTCTTCTTTGTAGCCAATGCACTCACCCCCTTTCAAAATAGATGCGACATGGCAGTCGCTGTAAAGACTCACCCGTGATGCGGGCAAGTTGGTTGATGTAACACAATGAACCTGTCGAATGATGTATGAGATCACGCTCAAGTTATTCGGTTGTTGGGTTTGAAAGATGAACAAAAAAGTTCGGTAGTATTATTGCGAGGAGGAAAATTTTTCGGCAAGAAAGTATTTTTGAAGTTATGCATCGTGATATTTGAAACATACTACAACGTTTGTGACATTATTGCTAGAAATTTTTTTAAAATTTTTAGGTCGGTGTGAAATGAAAAAGAACGCATTTTGGAAAACCATTTTCTGAAGGCATCGTGTTCATGATGATGTTCGATCAAACCTCACACATGTTCTTAGCGCGTGATCGTCGTCATCTCATGTTCTCGATCATAGGTGTCTTCAGCAATGAACGTCATGCGTCCAAGAAGACGTCCATCTTCTGTTTCTACATTCACACGCCATTCACCAGGCTGGACGCGGTGTTTCATCGTGTAGAGCCGGTATCCTGTTTCGCGGCCACCGGTCATCGTGAGAGGAATGCGATCCGTGGTGATGAACGATGCGGGTTCAAGGAACGGGCGCCATTGCCAATGATGATAGATCGTCGTGTGGAGCGTGACGGGTGCAAACACCGACGAGAAACAATAGACCGGAGCATCAACTCCCACTCGATCATTTGATTGTTTCCAGAACGCATACCACGGTCCTTGTTCATAGGTGAGGATATATTCCTTGTGCTGTTTTTCAATGTGATCATAGATCCCTCCGAATTTTAAGGAGAGAGGGATTGGTGGAATCCAATTGAAAAAATACAGCATCGAACAGAAAACGATGACGCTGAAAGCTGGAAAGCTAATTGCCAACACATGACGAAGGGATGCATGCGGCAGGCCCTGAAGGATGAGGCGAACGATCTTCCACACGATGGCCCCTGTGAGCAAAGCCCCTGTGACAAACACGAAACTGTTCATCCATCCCGTGAGCACGGGTAAGAAAAGCGTCAAAAAGCTGAACGTCACCAGGGCAAAGAGACTCACCAGTATTTTTAGACTGGAATAGCGGGTCTGAAGAAATTCATTCCCAATGAGAAAGGCCACAATGATTCCCAGAAAGATGGCGGTGGTGGAGAAGGACGCACTTTGCGAGTAGAAGATGACATAGGCACTAAAGAGTCCCCCCAATAAAAATTGGAGACCTTTGGCTATATGCGGCTGCGCTCGATGAACCAGGGAAAGAGCGTTCAACGATGATCGGTCAGATGGGGACGGGATCAATCCAAGTTGAAATCGACCTGTCAGAATCACCAGGACTCCCAGGATCGCCAGATAGAGCAAAAGGATGAGATTATCCACTAGGCGGTCAATGCGCGTTAATGTCAGAGAATCATAGGTGACGCCGGCCAAAAAAAAGAAGGCTGGCAGAATTGGTTTGAGAAGCGAGGATTGGAGTCGGCCGATTATTGTGGTCATGGCGGAGCCGGTTGATGACAGAATTGTGGCGTGGATTTTTGATGTTAATAGATTCATTGTACTCACTTAGAATGGTCGTCGGAAGATTTCAAGAAGATCTTAATAAGGAAGGCTGAATCGTGACTTCATTCAAAAGTCCGGAAGACACATCCCATTCAAGGCTTTCCCTGGTGTTAGTCGCTATGCAATTTATCCTGATGGCTTTTCTCATGTTTGCCGGCCTACTCTGGCCAACGCATGGGAGTCTGCAAGGAATGATGGTCTTGGGAGGAGTTATTGGATTGTGGGCGTTTCTGGCAATGGGTCTTCGGAACCTTCGGGCCTTCCCGGAAATTCCTCAACATGGGCGGTTGGTGGTGACGCTGTGGGGCAAGCTTCGTTATGAAGGGCGGCTCTTGATGGAACGATTACCTGAATATGATAACTATCGATGTCAAACCAAGCGGCTTATCCCTTTTGTGTGGTAGCGCAGACCATTTTAGTGATGAAAAAATGTGTAAGAGTGTTTGAGGTGTCGTGGGGAATCATTTTCCAGAGTGGTGAACAAGCTTGAGTTTCACCGGTCGAACACAGTTGGTGAATGGCGAACGATAAATGAAAAGAATACGTTCTGGGAGACAATGTCATCCTGAGAGAAACGAAGGATTTCGCTGAAAATGGGTTTCTCCGCGTGGGCACAGATCCTTCGCCGTAGCTCAGGATGACCGTCTGATTAGGGCTGGACCGGTTCATCCCATGTTCGTCCAATAACTGGATGGTAGAATCTAATTTTTTACTCTTAACTTCCCGGTAGAACCTTTTGGGTTTGCCTCCCTCGGCAAGGGTATGACTTAGTTTGTATCAGAAGTACCAAAAAGGATTGCTTTTGTGAATGTACCCACTCTCATCGTGCCGGGAATCGGCAACTCTGACCATGACCATTGGCAAACGCTTTGGGAGTTTGCCAATCCCGAGTTTATTCGTGTGCAGCAACGAGACTGGAATAGGCCTGTCTGTGACGAATGGGTGAATGTGCTTGAACAAACTGTAGCAGAAACCAGGGAGAGTCCGGTTCTTGTTGCACACAGCTTGGGGTGCCTCTGCGTCGCGCATTGGGCGGCATGTACCAGTCGCAAGATCAAAGGGGCCTTGTTGGTGGCGCCACCCAATCCAGAAGAAGCCTGCTTTCCCTCAGAAGCCACTGGCTTTTCTCCGGTGCCCCTAGGTTCATTTGGATTTCCCAGCATCGTGGTAGCCAGTTCAAATGACCCGTACGGGAGTCTTGAGTTCGCTCGTTCTTGCGCGTCGGGGTGGGGTAGTCGCTTCGTCAATATTGGAGCAGCAGGCCACATTAACTCAGAGAGTGGTCTTGGGGAGTGGGCTGAGGGTTTTTGGCTGTATCAAGAACTGACTGTATGACAGCTCGTTCAAGACCAATTTTTCTTTGGCCCTGGTGATTGGAAGCCGCTGGATTTCTTGCGAGAGCAGATCCCGTTCTGTGGAACACTATACGGTCGAACACATATTTAGAAGGCATTCAAGAATTTACAGGTATGGCGATGAAGATAAAAATTTCACGATGGGAGTCAGGGAAAGACATTCTACCTAAATTGGTGGGGCATTCTTGGTGGCCAGGATAGCGTGAACGGCTTGGGAGGCTTCTTTGACCAGAATGCCCATTTTGGGATGAGAGGGTTCTAGGTCTACTGGGAAACCATGTTGCCGTAGCCGCTCGCTGGCCAATTCTCCAATAGACGCCACCATCATCTGGGCGAGTACGGGTTGCAGCCTTGGCATCATCGAACGCTCTCCTAACACCTGAATCAAATGATCCACCTGAACCGCATTGGTGATCAGCAGGACGGAAATTTCCTTGTTTACTATCTGCTCGGCAAGCTGTATAAGCGGTTGCAGGTCATCAGGCAAGGTCCATCGATAGACCGGGACGGGCGTGACCTGAGCACCCCGTTGCCTAAGGCTTTCTAAGAGTTCTGGATTGCTGACCCCATATTCCTGCACCGCCACCCGTTTCCCTCCGAGTCCTTTAGGGTAGGAGGCATCTAAGGCTTGGAGTACATCCCTCCATGTATTGGGTTCCGGGACCAGAATGTGAGGATGCAGGCCAAGAGATTTCATGACCCCAGCGGGCTTGGGGCCTCGGACAACAAGAATAGTGTTCTCCAATGCCTTCTTGATGCCTTCACGTGGAAATCGGGTCTCTAGAATGTCTAGTAACGTACGACAGCCGACTCCGGTTAAGAAGATCATGATATCAATCGAGTCGGAAAGAAGGGTTTCGCCAAAGGCTAGGGCTTGTGAATGTTCCGAGAGGGGAAGTTCTTTCATGGAGGGGGCAACCACAGGGATGCCACCATGTCGTGAGATCAAGCGTTCCATCTCTGGGGCCATTCGGCTTTCAAGGGCACCCACGCGGAGGCCTTGAAAGCCGGTTTGGGATGGTTCCTGTTTCATGGCGTCGGCTGGGACGATTGTTCCCCCTCAGCTTTCTTGTTTTTATCGCCTAACGCTTCCCGCCTTACGAGTGTGTGGATGTTTGACTCCAGTGCGTGCGGATTAGGATTCAGGCGAAGCCAAGATGTCCTGTGCGCAACGGAACCCGGTCGAATTATTCCGGTCTGTGGGCAAACTTTTGATTCGGGTGAACACGCGCACTTGCGGTGTCTCTCCTTGCCATCCCGAGCTACGAAGGGATTTGTACGTGCCGGTCTCTGGACCTTGGGGATTGCGGAGTGGACTCTTGTGGTAATAGTCAACTTCATACCAGTCGGAAACCCATTCCCAGACATTGCCGGCCACATCATAGATGCCGTAGGGACTTTTGCCTTTCTCGTAGATCCCGACTTGAACTAATGTGGCTTCGCCCCTCCAGGTTTGGTTGAAATTGGCATGCTCCATGGTCGGCTCGACATCGCCCCAGGGGAACCGCCAGTCGTTGGGGCCTTTGGCGGCCTTTTCCCACTCGGCTTCGGTAGGGAGCCGTTTGCCAGCCCAGTGGCAATAGGCTTCGGCGTCATGCCAGTCGACGTTAATGACCGGAAGGTCCGTGATCGATTCCGGCATCATATTCCCTTTCCAAATGCCTTTGCTGGGATCCGAGGGATGCTGTGGGACGCGGTGACCTGTTTCGGTAACAAATTGTAGGTAGCGCCCATTCGTGACTTCATAGATATCCATATAAAAACTGTCCACGAACACGTCATGATTAGGTCGTTCATCAACGCCACCATCCCGTGCTGCTTTAGGAACTCCCATTGGGAAAAGACCCTCTGGGATCAAGGCCATCGTGGCACCGTCTTTCCCGGTGACGGTTGCGGGCAACGTCTCCGCCGATCCGGCGATTCCCTTGTCATTCACAGGGAGCATGAGTAATAGCAGTCCTAGCGTGATGGACCAAACCGTTTGTGCAGATATGAATGATGACATGGCTGACTCCCCCTTTTTTATAGCTTTTATGCGAATACGTCTAATCACTTTCACACAAAATACCACATTCTTGGGGGGATCTTGAACTTGCTCCCTCCAAAGGGCCTGGGTATGATGCGAAACGTTCGACAAGGATGAAGAGGGTGAGATGGGAAAAGTGAAACCAACAGACTCTCAAGAGTGCAGCAAAGAGGTTAGCAAGGATATCGAGTTCATGGAGCATACAAGAAAAACACGAGGGTTACGGCATTTGGCACTCCGCGTACGGAATGTCCAGGTCTCTCAGGATTTTTATGAGCGGCACTTTGATATGAAGCTTGTCTGGCAACCAGACCCCGATAATGTGTATCTCAGTACTGGGGTTGATAACCTTGCCCTTCACCAAGTTCCGGCTGAAGAATTTGAAAAATTCGCGGCATCTCCCCATCATCCCCTGGACCATTTGGGATTTTTGATGGATTCGCCGGAAAGTGTCAATGCGCTGTTTCAGGAAGTGTCGGAAGAAGGAGTGACGATTGTTCACCCACCCAAGCAGCATCGAGACGGAAGCTTCTCTTTTTATTTGGCTGATCCTGACTCCAATACCATTCAAGTGTTATTTGAACCGTCGGTCCAGCTGTAGGAAGAAGTAAGGAGTGAAAAGTGAATTGTAAGGAACCAGAGAGAAGAAAAGTATGTCGTGTCTCCTCAGAT
>JAOUNC010000416.1 GCA_029881175.1 Nitrospirota bacterium
AGACTCTCATGACAACTCCACAGGGCGCGCAGGAAGAGTATTTTCCTGGGTAAACCTTTCAGAGGACGGTGTTGACTGAAGCTTTTCCACGAGAACGCCTCACGCTGCTTTATTCAACAGTCCCATATCTAGAAACCCTCGTGACCCGTAAATCTGGGCCCAAAGCTGCACAAGCCGCCTTAGAAAAACTTGTGGGGCGGTTGAATGAGCGTATCCCTGACCGGACCTATCATATCACCGTCGATTTCCTCAAAAATCCCTGGAATAGTTATTCCTATGAATTTGTGATGTTCTTGACAGAATTTTCCATTCAACTGTCCGAACAGCCTGATTACCATTTCAATCTTGGACGTGAGAAGCTGTTATCGCCCTTAGTGCAGATTCTGGGTCGGCCATTTTCTATCGTTCAAATCTATCGACTCTTCCCCTACTTCGCCGAAAAATTTGCCAAGGGATCGCTCAAAACGGAAGTCGTGTCGGTCACGAACGGACATGCGGTTATCCGACTGCAATTTGCCGAATCGGTTCTCTCTCAATTTGGGCCCTACCTCCGTGGATGTGCCGAACGAATCTGCCATACATCCAAGGCCAGCCTTGCCCAAATCCCGGCCAGCATGTTTGGGCAACAGCCGGCCACCATCCAAGACACCTGCTGCATCGCTGAAGGGGATCCCTATTGCGAATGGATCTTTCGGTGGAGCCCGCAAACCTCGCCTCTAGGGAAATGGATGGTCGCAGGAGCCGGGCTCAGCCTTCTGGTACTCGGCCTGACCATGACGATTTCCCCTCATTATCCATGGTGGGGGCATGTGGGGCTCTCGCTCCTTCCGCTCTGCATCATGCCATTAACCGGACGGATCTGGATTGATCGGAAGGAACTCCAGGAACGGGGCACCATTATTCAGGAACAATTGGCGTCAGCGGAGCACCAGCATGAAGAACTCAGAAGTGCCTACCTTCAGCAAGAACAGAGTCTGGTCGACGTCCGGCGACATGTGGACGAATTGACCATGCTCCATGAACTCACCCTCCAAATCAGCTCCACCCTCGATCAAGAAGAAATTATCCAGGCAGGCCTCCAAGCTATTGTGCGATCACTTCAATATGACCAGGCCTGGATTGCCTTATGGGATGAAGCGCACCGCCAATTCCATAAGATTCACGCCCATGGGGGGCCTCATACCTGGCCATCCGATCTTCGAGGCCTCACAATTCCTGCAACCCCCCATGATCTGCTCACCACCACCCTCAAGAATACACAACCGACCATCATTGAACCTATCCAACAATTTTTAGATCAAGCCCACCCCACAACGCGTCGGCTCCTGACCGAGGGACAACTCCAACGTGGTATCGCCCTAGCCCTGGTGAGTCAAAAGCATCCGTTGGGTGTGCTGGTAGCAGGGCATCACCAAGCTAAGAACTTTTCGCCTTCAGAGCAGAACCTCCTCGCCACGGTCGCGAAACAACTCACCGTTGCCCTGGATACGGCTCTGGCCTATGAGGAAATCGAAGCATTGAATATTGGATTGGAAACGAAAGTCCAAGAGCGCACGACGGAACTTCAACAGGCCAATCAGGAGCTTGAAACCGCCAATACCCGTCTCAAAGAACTCGACCGAATGAAATCTAAGTTTCTTTCCCACTGCTCCCATGAACTACGCACCCCGCTCACCTCCATCAAAGGCTTCACTGAAAATATGCTGCATGGCCTGGTAGGACCCATTGCAGAACGCCAACACCTGTACCTCACCCGAATCAGCGCCAATGCCAATCGATTGACCAGAATGATTGGCGACCTCTTAGATCTCTCCCGTATAGAGGCCGGTACGGTTCGACTCGCCCAACAATCCGTGTCCCTTCCAACGCTTCTGGAAGACATCATCCAAGAGTTTCTGCCCTTGACCCAAACAAAAAACCAAGAGTTGATTGCCGAAACAACTGGAGGGGATTTGACGATCTGGGTAGATCCGGACCGCCTCCATCAAATTATGACCAACCTGGTGCACAATGCCCATAAATTTACGCCAGACCATGGCCGCATCGTGTTGACAGCCTGTCCAGAGCCACCCGATCATATCCTCTTGTCCATCGGCGACAGCGGCCCCGGCATCCCTCAGGAAGCACTCTCTCACCTGTTTCAAGCCTTCTACCAGGCACACCGAAGACCTGAAATCGGCACGGAAGGCTTGGGGTTGGGGCTCTCCATCGTGAAGCAATTAGTCGAGCTTCATGGGGCCACCATCACCGTCGAAAGCACCGTGGGTGCGGGGACGACCTTTTACATCCGGTTTCCCCAAATCGCGTCGTCTGCAACTTCTGCATTGATCTGATTCACCTCTTCCTACCATCCTTTCAATGTGTTCGCGGCTTGCAAAAGCTAGGAACCCATTGCCGCACTCGAACATTGTTGCCGCGTCGTCTTGACTGACACGGCAAAAAAATCCACAAGACTCTCATGATTTTCATATGCCTGCCGATAAACCTGCATAGAATTGCTTACTCATTTTTTTAAGGAGGTGCTCTGATGGCTAAAGTTGCCAAAAAGAAACCAGCAAAAAAAGCAACCGTTCGCGCGAAGAAAGCGACGCCGAAGAAAAAATCGTCACGATAGTTTTCTTGGACGTGTCAACGTGTACATCCGGGGAGTAGGTCACTGCTCTCCGGACTACACCTCTCCAACTCACCCTTCCCCAATCCTATTCTTCTTCTGTTACCAAACCTCGTGAAGCGTCAGGCGTAAAGCGACCCGGGCTTTTTCCCTCTCACGCCTCATGAGCTTTCCCTTTCACGCCCTACTCCCACGCCTCACGCTTTACGCCTGACGCCTGACGTCTTAAGTGGTTGAATTTCCCGCCTCAGTTATGTGATAACGTTGGCTCACCATTTACGATGGCACTGTCAGCCACACAAGGAGCCGCATGACAATCACCGCACAGACACAGTTGTGTGGCCTTCTAGGAAACCCCGTCG
>JAOUNC010000417.1 GCA_029881175.1 Nitrospirota bacterium
TTACTCTCAACCGGCCTGCTCGGGCTAGCAGGCTATCGGTGGTCGCAGCGTCGACGCGATCCGCCTCAAGAGGGTTAAACCCCCTTTCGCCCATCGCCACCACCGGGACACGTACACCCAACAGCCGTCGCCCCCGCAAGGGCGTCGGCTGTTTTGCTCATCAAGCCGGCGTATCCGTGTCACACATCGAGTCACCGTGGTCTTTGCCACGGTCACGCCTTCTCGTTTGAGATGATATCCTAAAAAATCAAACACCTGATTGCTTTTCCCCACCCAGGTTTTGTCGGGATGTGTCGCCAGTCCCAACCGTGAGAGTCCCTGCTTCACCTTCCTAATTCTGTACCTCCGCTCTTTCCTCCGCCGTCATTCCCAACATTTTCGATCAAGTAGCGTTCTTCCGCTCCTGTCATTCCCGACAGGTGTTATCGGGAATCCATCTTGGCTTTTTCAATCAATGCCTGGTGCTAGAGGGAAGGCTGTGCGCTCGTATTTCAAGCTATTGTTTCCAAGTAGTTATTGGTATTGCCGAGACGAACCCCGGAACAAAAAGATATCACGAAGGCGCCGGTTCATTTTTTTGGGTATCAGTCATCCTTCCCCAGGGAAGCAGACATGGGAGCCGCCATGGCCGGACCAGCTCAGATGGTCTCGACTTGAAAGATGCATGATTGGAAGACCTAACCCCGCCCCCAAAAATAATGGCACAGGGTGTGTGTGACAGCTGACGCGGCGATGCGTCCGTACGAGCGACTTGTTAGAAAACTCAATTGATCAGGTTTTGTATCTTCGAGATATTTTTCTCAATACGCCCTTAACGGTAACGTCAAGTTGGCTTTCTTTATTGTAATTGCCTGGGACAACATAGTTCACGCGATCTTCAGCAATTAATTTTTCAATTTTGTTTTGACTGCTTGCTTGCTCCCATTTTTTCTCATCAAACACAGCGATACTGCATCCCCCTTGGTCTTTGACGAGTCTCATGCATGGTATATCTGTGTCACCGTCACCTAAATAGATCATGCGCTCAAACGGCAGTGGTCGTTGGTCATGTTCAATATATTCATTAACTTTGGCGTCATCGTAATAATTAAGAACACTTTTGTTTATTCGGAAAATGTACTGCGTTTTTGTTGTGTAATTAATTGAAACAGCGGGCCACTTCACATACCCGCTTCTCTTGTCATAGTGGTATTTACAACCAAA
The DNA here is from genome assembly GCA_029881175.1 of Nitrospirota bacterium. Taxonomy (GTDB): domain Bacteria; phylum Nitrospirota; class Nitrospiria; order Nitrospirales; family UBA8639; genus Nitrospira_E. The sequence continues at coordinate 1,204 of JAOUNC010000417.1, forward strand.
TATGCGCGTGAAATATTTGGCAATAGGCGTACCCAGAATCATCTCTTCGATCCCGCTAGAAACAATATAGTGCTCAAGCTGGACATCCAGTTTTTTCGCATATTTGTTAATCCGATCAAACCAAGTCAATACACCTGGAAAAAGAGGGATCGTGGCCCCATGAAGTTTTAGTTTGTCCGGTGTTAGTTCCTCGCGTTTCTTGACCAGCCGTGCTTGTAGGGCTAAAGAGCCGAGGTAGGTGAGTATTTCATCAGCATCCCTAGTCTCGGTCTCTTTTGTAACTCTGTCCCAAAAGTTATTTGCATTGGTAATTCCAAGTTTGGGAAGAAGTCCGTGTTCAGCACAGTTCCCCTCGGCTAGAGTCCCATCAAAATCATAGATTAGGGCTGCCTTGATATCGTCTCCGTTCTGTGTCTTCATTTTACCCTGGTCATCTGAAAATGTTTAGAAGGATCCGCATAAGAGCCGGATCTGCCAATTTCTGTCCTATAACACGCCATCGTATTTTCTGAAAATATTGACATGATCATTGCCATTTCAATGATTCACGCCCTATCGGCCAGGTATGACGGGTTCTTATGCGGATCAGCATAACATCCTTCCTTGATAGGTTTACATCCCGTCAAGCGGACTGTGGGCATCCGCCGGCCCACGGTTGAGTATATGGGTATCGATCATGGTCGTTTTGACCTCGCGATGTCCCAACAATTCCTGGACGGTTCGCATTCCTGCCTATGCATGGCAGCACGCAGATATGTCAGAATCGCTTTCGAGTAGGGGCGTGAAAAAAATTGGTATCGTACTTCTGTGGAAATTTTTCGTTTAGTTACCGTGGAACTCCCGTCCACACAAAGAGGTCGGCTACGATGAAGAGGATTCTTGAGCAATGCACAAACTTTGTCAAGGATTGATCGGGTGGGCTGAGCGAGATCCTTCGCGTTGCTCAGGATGACAGAGTCGGTCAAGACATGGGCGAGCATGTAGGGGGGGCGCCTTGAGCGAAGTTTGAAAACTCAGTCAAACTGCATCACTTTATATGGAGGGGTAAACTTATGCCCACATTGCCTGAAGGCTAGTCAAATTTGATTCGAGGAATAAAGATTTTCGAGGTATATGCGAGGGCCTGGGTACAACCAAGATTTGTTAGGAAAATAACTGAAGAACGGGACGAAGTGCTGTGTGACTACATTTGGTCGTCGTCACCGGTGGGCTTGAGTTCTGTGATATTTGTCACCACGAGGGAAGAGGCAGTGATTGTTTTCTCAGCCAATTGTTGTGCTGTTGCTTGCTCCTCTTGCTCAAGACGCTGATGGATATATTCGGGATCAGTTGAATTCAGTTCAAATAGGATGCGTTCTTTGTTCACCGTTGCAATTTTCCCATCCTCTCCTGTTCTCGTTACGGTATATTCCACGCGAGCAATTTTCATCCTGTTCGTGTCCTCCTCTTTTCGTTGCCTTTCATCATAGTTCTCCCGAAGGCGTTCCAGTGTATTGCGACAGTTGAAGGTGGGACGGGTCATGAATGATCTGTCGGCTGGAGTATGGGCAACATTTCTTCGGCAGTGTTTGAGATTGTAATGTGAGCGCTGGGTTATTCGTAAGAACAATTCTAATTGGAACAGTGGATAAAGGCTAGCGTGCAATGGAGGCGGTGTCACCTCAAACCTTTTCCATGGTAGGTTTATGTTTCCATTAAATTATTGACTCCTGACTAACCTATTCCAGGTCAGAGAAAAATTGATATCATTTTTGATATACCTT
>JAOUNC010000418.1 GCA_029881175.1 Nitrospirota bacterium
CGTGAATGAGACGGGCCGATTGTTCCTGATCTTGATGTGTGGTATGAAGTTGGGGGAATACCTCAACCCCAATAGAATATCACATTGGTAGGGAGTCTGTAACTATGCAACCCATAAGTATCGCTGATCCAAATGGTATCTTAGAACTACTGGCTGACGTCGCTCTGAAGGGACAAGGTGTCACGACCGACAATCTCATGGAATACGTCATGGATGAAGGGTTTATGGAGCCCACCTATTTGAGTGCCAAAGGGGAAGATCCTGAAGCCTACTATAAGGGCCAATCTCATGCGTGGGGAGTGTATCAGGTTCGTGAATGGAAGCGAGTGCTGATCATATCCGGTGGTCCGGGGAAGGAACGCCGGATGCAAATCACCGAAACTCCGTGAACGTTAGCAGGGATGAGGCCACGCAAGAGGCAAAAGGTGGAAGGCAACACGAGGAGTGATTAGTGCCATCCTCCCAACAGTTTTCCTTCTTCAAAGTATAAGTATCGATGTTTAATGGTACTGGTATCAATCCAGTCTTCGTAGACCCATTCTTCGCGACGAATCCCTTTTTCGGTATAACTCACATTCATTTGATAGGGGGAGCCCCAGGCTTCCATTACTTGCTCTCTACTCATTCCAACCATCACGGCTTTATTTTCAAGATGCTGCTCAAAGGTTGGGTCAAGTAACCTGGGGATAATGCCCCAGCCTAGCATCCAAAGGACAAAGGCTCCTAAAAGTGTGTATAACGTGAGACGAACCGGTCGGCGGCAAATCCAGGGGATTGGAGAGCTTGAGGTTGTCTGGTTATTGTGGAGAGGTATGTTCACGGAGAGCACTGGGGATGAAAATAGGTAGTAGTGAAAATATGGAATTAGCTCTTATTCAGAGTCTCTACAAGAAGCATCACTCTATCAGTGGATTTGAAAAGGGGTCAAGGTAACGCCTATATGTTTCTTGAAGTGGAAAATAATCCTAATTTTGACGGGTCTTATTTTGTCCGATTTATGGAATTGGGGCCTCCTCGTCTCCTGACCCATGTGAAGTCGTACGAACGATGGCCTCGGGGTGAATGGTGTCAAGTCACCGGATGGTGTGATGATCCTGATCAGCCCCTGTGCCCTGCTTATGCTCAGAAAGTGGAGGATTCAGGGGCAGGAACCGCCTTTATAATTTATGGGGGAAGTTGGGGAATCCGATTGAAGCCTGAAACCCACGCTGGAGAATGGAGTCTCTACGATGAGGTGCAGTGGGGTGAGGGCTATTTGTTGATAGGCGAAGAACGAGATCTTCGATTTCTCTAGAAGTCAGTAGGCCTTAGGATGAATCGGCTTCAAAAATGTCTAAGCAGCGCAGATTTCGTCGATTTCTTGGATCATTGCCCCACGATGGGCCGGCGAAATCGTCAAAATCTGACCTCGCTCAGCCACTTTTTCGCTTTCGATCCCTTAATCCGACAGGCTCTTAGTGTTAGATGAGCTAAGGGTTGACGGAGTCGGGGCTAGTCTTCATATTGGGGACGAGGAATGGACTTTACTGGTGGCAGGTCAACGTGAGGTTGTTTCTTAAATTCAACCGAAAAGGGATTGAGGATGGGTTCATGTGTTAATCGCTGTTGCCGCTGAACGAGTTGGAGGCTTTGCGTGGCGATTTCCAGCCTATCAATGGGGGCTGTGACGGAAAGATACTTTGGAATTCCACTCAGGGCAAACATTTGATACGCTAAGGACCAGGACAAGGATTCCTTGTCTCGTTCTTTGACAATGAAAGAAGCCTCAGGTGAAGGTGGGCCTTTAAAGACAAGTACCCATAAGTTAGATCGAAACGCAGGAGCTGATGATGTGGAAGGCGGGACGAATTCAGGAACAATCAACGGAATCGTCTCTATTGAGACAGCAGGAGAAAACTCGATCTCGCATCGCTGAACGTACAAGGTTGGAAAGTCTTTTCCTTCATTCAAATCAGGGATATAGGTGAAGGAATATCGTACTTGAATGCCGTTTCTGGTGTAAGTATATACGTCTTCCCCATTTTCTGGGGACACTAAGTTTTTAAAATACTTTCCCCAATCTTCAAATGTGTAGTAACTAAAGATCCGGAGTGCCGCTTTTCGTGAACGAACTGCCATGGGTGTGCCGAGTTTGGTCCGTAATTCCTCTTGGGTGAGACCCAAAAATCCATCTTCAAAGTACGGTTTTGCAAGGGATTCGTTCGGGGACAGGAAAAATGTTCCAAAACAGAATGCTAACGCGATAGCGAAGAGAGGTAGGGGAGGAAACGATCTTTTACGAAACTGATGAAGGAATGGCATAAGAAAACCCCCTCGGTAATCAATTATTCATCCTATTTGTTGAAAATGAATGAAGTCAAGAAAGCCAGATAAAGAGTGAGGCCGGACAGGCCGAAACCGATTGAACATCAAGTGGGACACATGTGCGCAATGGGAGGACAGGCATGATTGAGAAATTAGAAGAGCTGTTGAATAATCGAATCCTGGTGCTGGATGGGGCCATGGGGACGATGATCCAAACCCATAATTTGAGTGAAGCAGATTTTCGCGGGACGCGTTACGCGGATCATGTCTGTGATGTCAAAGGGAATAATGACTTGTTGGTCCTGACGCAGCCGAAAATTATTGAAGATATCCATGTGCAATATCTTCAAGCCGGAGCCGATATCATTGAGACCAATACCTTTAATTCCAACGCCATTTCCATGGCCGATTATCAGATGGAAACGCTGGCTTATGAATTAAATGTCGCGGGTGCTCAAGTAGCCAAGCGAGCGACCGCACGCGTGCAGGCTGAACAACCAGATCGGCAGTGTTTTGTGGCTGGAGCGTTGGGGCCGACTAATCGAACCGCGTCGATGTCGCCTGATGTGAATAATCCAGCATTTCGTGCGGTCACCTTCGATGACTTAGCCGCAGCCTACTATGATCAGGTTCGTGGTTTGGTGGACGGGGGC
>JAOUNC010000419.1 GCA_029881175.1 Nitrospirota bacterium
TGGCTTAAGAGCAAGGTCTGCGGGGAAAATTGAATGGGCTTCACGGTTATGGTGCCGGAGCCATCTCCTGTTGAACGATCAACCTTGACTTGCCCGCCTAGATAGAGTGGATGTTTAAGCGTCTGTCCGTTGAACTGGGCCGTTATGGTCGTTGGATTGAACGAATACCGAACCTGCCAATTGGACGGAGGGATGTTGAAGGTGCCAGATGGCGGTTGCATGTGTGTGATTGTTGTTTCTCCATTCACCTCCCATTTTTCAGGTGCTGCGGTCATCACGAGGTCTTTCGTGAGAATCTTTCCTAATGTCCATGAACGGCCTTGTAGAGAAAAAGACGGGAGGGCGAGGGTTAAAACGGCGGCCTTTAATTCCCATGTGTGTGGTCCTACGTGATAGGTCCAGGAGAGTCCTTTTGGAAAACGGCCCTCAATCGCCGGGATATGCATGGTCTCATTCTTCACCCTGGAAAGGCGCAGGAGAGATGTCGGATTCAGCGCGACCTCAATCTGACCAGCCGATAAGGATAGGGTGGCCTTCGCCTCTAGCGACAGCGTTTCCAGGCTTAGCGGTGGTGTGGCCGCTGGTTTGAAATGTGCGGAGATGCTTGCGTCTCCTTTCCCTTCAACGCCACTGGATGGCTTCCACAGAAGACCTTGCGGTGAGAGAACCATATCCAGCTGTTCTGAGTCATTCTGCAGAGTGAGGTGAATGTGCCCGGAAGGAAGCTGAACGGCGTCCAGACTTTTCTTGATAGGAACCACAACATGAATGGGCCGCAGAATATTCCATTTGAGTGACCTCACGCCTTTGTGTGTGAGGAAAGGAGTGAGCGCTGGAGGGGTTAGGGTATCCAGGGTAAGATTGACGCTGCCAGCGGAAGAAGGTTGCAAGACAACGGTGAGTTTAGGCCCTTCAACAGAAAATGTGCCATTCGTGAGAAGGTGAATGTCTTGGGCCAATGGAGGCCATTTAGGCATTTGGGCATCGAGCGTAAAATCCCCCTGAATTAGTCCGAGGGGAGAGGCGGCTTGTGATGGCTCCTCCTGAATGATACTCGTCCATGAGCCGGAAAAGTTTCCTGCCACCGCCTGGTATTCAGTCGGAAGCGGATATAAAGCCGTTAACGTGTGAATGATAGGGTGGAGCTTGAGCGCGGCCTGACCTTGAAGCGCGAAGCCTGAGGCTGAACGTTCTAGTGAGGTGTGCAGGTCAAGCACGGGGTCTTCTGGAGCGCTGGTATGGGTTCCAGTCAACGATACCTTGCCATCAGATGTCAGAGAGAAGGTGAGGCGATTCAGGAGAAGTTCGTCTCCTTCAAGATGTACCGAACCGGCATACCCTTCAGGTAGGGCGTCCATATTGGCTTTGAGCGAGATCTGTTGCAATGTTGGTGGAGCCAAAGGATTAGAAATGTCCACCTGCTTGACGAGGAGATGTTGGAACGGCAGGACAGGGAGCATGGTCCCAGAGCTTAAAGACCTGAATTCAAATGGTGAATCAGTCGAATGGGAAGGCGATGCAGCTGAGGGCTTTTCTAGCAAAGAAGAATCCCAAACGATTTTCATCCGTTCAATGTTCACGGTCTCGACCATGTTATTCAACAGAGAGTCTAGCGAATAGATGATTTCCGTATTGTCGATGCTGATAGAGGTTGACCCGGACTCTGGAGGAGTGCGGAACGTCAACAGCGGAATGGTCAGGCCATGGATGCCGGGACGGTTAATCGTGATTTCGACGTTGGTAAATCCACGATTGGTCAAACCCTGCGTGATGAATGTCGTGCCAATGGCAGGGAGAAACCAATAGACCAAGCCTGCGAGAAGGACAAGCCCAAGGATTGCCCATCCCAGAAATTTAAACAATCGCATCATCGTGATTTCAGAAAAACATCATTGATTGTTTGTAGAGCGTGTTTGGAGGAAAACGATAGGAAATGGCTATTGGCATTTCCATTAACTTCCTGTTGGTTCGGAGCGAAACGAACTATCATTTTAAGCATATTCCATAAACTAAGAATTATGAGAATTCATCATAGATGCCCGGGTTCGGCCCGGCAGCCGAGGTCCTTTTGTTTCGGCAAAAGGACCCAAAACCAGTGACGCCCCGTCTGGCCTCATTGGGATGGGACGGACGCGAGCCTGAGGAGTGCGCCCCAACTCGCTACGCTCAGACAAGGTCCGCCGGTTCATGAGAGCGTCCGACCCGAGGGCCAGACGGCAGGCGTCGGTCAGCGGCGAGAGGGTGCATATTGGGAAGGAAAATTTGGAAATTAATTGGAATCACTAAATTTATCAACAATTTGCGTGGGGTTGATATGTGGTTGATGGTAGCGTGATGGCATCTCCATCTCAAGGGGCGAGTGAAGAGGTCAACAGGGTTGTGCCCCTGGGGCTGTTGAAAAAAGGCGCCAGCGGCGTTCTCACCAATTTTTCGTGCTCACGTACTGGAAGTACGCTCCGCGCGCAAACAACGGTGGCCCCCTAGGGGATGCAGCAGGCAAAACTACGGCCTTTCCTTCGGCATGGCTCAGGACGGGACTAAACGAACCCTTCGACGGGCTCAGGGCATGTTTTGTTGAACAGCCCCGATACCCCAGATATCCAACGTGTCTGTGGGCTTATTTGCCCTTGAAAAAATAATTATTCAACACGTCCCCTCTACGATTCTAAAACAAACTCATTTGGGTGGGGGGATTGGCTGGGGTTTTTGGGGATGGGGATTTGGATGTTGGCAGAGTGGGTGGGGAAGCGGTCTTGGGAAGGGTCGGTGTGTTGCTCATGTGTTCTAAAACGGTTTTTAGTTTTTGGAAGTCTTCTTTGAGCGGCACTTTGAGATTGCTCTGGTGGAGGGCGGCGGCAGGATGAAGTAAGGGAAAGACGACGAAGTCTGCTAATTGAATGGCGTGTCCGCGAACTTTGGTGATGCCGACTTTTTTTTCTAGCAG
>JAOUNC010000420.1 GCA_029881175.1 Nitrospirota bacterium
AATTCTGCGGCTCTCATTATTTTTGCCAAAGCTCCGGTAGAGGGATACGTCAAAACACGGCTTTGCCCGCCTCTCACGCCGGATGAAGCCGCCAGTCTTCATGGAAGCCTGGTGTTGGATTTGCTCGAACGATGCAAGTCACTTCAAGGGTGTGATCGAATATTAGCTGGAGCCCCAACCCCGGAACATCCGTTCTTTGGAGCCATGAAGACTCGTTTTAACATTCCCATCTGGGGGCAAGTGGGCCCGAATCTTGGTGCGCGTATGGCGCATGCCTTTCAGTCGGCGCTCGGATCTCCCTATCAGTGGGTGCTGATTGTGGGCACTGATATTCCCGGCATCACGGTCTCCCTTATTTCTACGGCGTTGAAGAGCCTCCAAAATCATGACATCGTCTTGGGCCCCACGGTCGATGGCGGGTATTACCTGATTGGACTCCAGTCGCCCGTACCAGAACTCTTTGAGCAGATTCCCTGGTCCACTGATCAAGTCCTTTTACTCACGAAAGAAAAAGCTCAATCGCTGGGCCTCTCCGTCAAAGTCCTGCCAATGCTGCGTGATCTGGATACGATGGAAGATCTTCAGGCTTTTATCACAGAATCGAAAGATCCGAAAAACCAGGTCTTTTCAAGCCGGACGAAAAACGTGTTGCAGGAATTGGAAAAACGTATCGCGATGCGTGAGTGAGCGATCCGACATAGCCTGTTCGAAAGTGCGATAACTTTCAACTCAGACATTTCAGAACTTCCTCGCCCTTTAAGGGAGAGGGTCGGTGTGGGGGTAAAGACCGGCTCAATAGTAAAACACTAATATGAGGAAATTCTGTAAATCATGAGGAGAGAGGCTATGGCACAACGTGTGGCGTTAATTACGGGAGGAGCTAGAGGCATCGGACGAGGAGTGGCGTTGGATGTAGCCAAAGAAGGTTGGACCGTCGCAATCTGCTATCGCACCAGCCAACGTGAGGCCGAAGAGGTGAAACAGACCATTGAAGGGCAGGGTGGAAAGGCTTTGGCCATTCAATGCGATGTCTCGAAACCTGATGAGGCGACTCGGCTCGTGAAGCACGTTGAGGAAACATATGGTCGGATTGATGCGCTGATTAATGGCGCAGGACCGTATCATCGGGTCCCGCTTCTGGAGGAAACGCCAGAAGCCTGGTCAGAAATGTTCACCAACAATCTCGATCCAATTTTTTTTCTGGCTAAGGCGGTGGCCCCAGGGATGCAACAGAGAAAATACGGCCGAATCATCTCATTTGGCATGGCCAATGCGGACAAGATGGAAGCTCAGCCTCATGTCACCGCCCATTACATTGCCAAAGCCGGCGTCCTCATTCTCACCAAAACATTAGCTAAACTGTTGGCCCCCCATGGCATCACGGTCAACGCCATTTCCCCAGGTTTTGTAGATTCCGGAAGTGCTCCACCCGAAGAACTCGCAGGGATGGCAAAAAAAATTCCGGCCGGCTACATCGGAAGCGTACAAGACGCGGTCCAAGCCGTGCGGTATTTCCTCTCCGATGACGCTCGCTACGTGACTGGAGCTAACCTGCACCTCAGCGGCGGTTGGGGAATTTAAAGTTCGTCGTTAGCGAGACAAAAAGTTTTTGTAGATGGGGAGTCATTCGCGCTATCTGTATTCTTCCTCGTCATTCTTGCGGAGGCAGGAAGCTAGAATTAATTCAAAGATTTCCCCCGAACGAATAAAAAAGTTCCTCGCATGGGGTCATTCCCGACATTTTTTATCGGGAATCCATCTTGAGTTTTCTCTCAAAAATTGTTGGAAGTTGAACCACGTCGAAGGTGTTCACACAACTGTGGGCGCCTCTTGCAATGCAATATTTCAATGCCCCTCTTGTTGAAGAGGGGCGCGCAGGCCAAACCGGGGGCTAGATTGTCCACTGGTATCAAAGTTATTCATTCTAAAAATGCATTTTTGTTTTTCATGTGTACTTCTGCGCTGAGAAATCCAAAGAATAAAGGACTTTTCTCACCGCTCAATTTGCCTTGCGAATTGACGCCTCTCTTTCTGCTCCCGTTTTGTGATGGGCTCCAATGATTTGTATTTCCGCAATTGACCTGGTGTAATCTGTGGGTTACGATAAAAGCATGAAGCGATATGAAATAGAAGCCTACGCCACAGAAAAGGGAACCGTCCCTTTTCAGGAATGGTTAGAAGACTTAAAAGATACAACTGCACAAACCAAGGTGTTTGCACGGTTGGAACGTGCAAAATTTGGAAATTTTGGCGATTTTAAAAGAATAAAAGGCGCAAATGGTCTTTATGAAATGCGCGAGCGGCACGGGGCAGGGCTTCGCATGTACTACAGTATCATTGAAGGAAAGATTGTTTTGCTTTTAGCTGGTTCTACAAAAAAAGATCAAGATAAAACCATTTTCAAGGCGAAAGAATATCTAGCGGACTACGAAAGGAGAACAAGCCATGCCTAGAAAAGCAAGTGTACGTTTTGATTTTTCAACTCGTGATGAGCTGTTGAAAGACCCCGTGAATGCCGCGATCTACTTAGAGGAATGTCTCGTAGATGGAAATATGAAATTATTTCAGGAGGCGTTAAAGGATGTGGCAAAGGCACAAGGGGGCATGACTGCTTTGGCCAATGAAACAAATCTTGCAAGAGAAGCCCTTTATCGTTCTTTGTCGAAAAATGGCAAACCACAAATGGAAACCATCGCCAAGGTACTGAGTGCCATGGGTTTACGGATATCCATTGTTCCTGATTCTGCGCATGCATAGTGGGATTCATGTATCATAGGAGCCCATCTCAAAACGGTGGCTAGATTTACATCTGACATCAGTAGTGTCAGGCAATTTAATTGAATAGATTCCGTTGGTTATCGTTTTGCTGTGTGGTCATTGGCCTCTCCATGTTTTTAAGTATTTGATCGAGTGATGTTTTCTCGAAAAGAGTCAGGCTCA
>JAOUNC010000052.1 GCA_029881175.1 Nitrospirota bacterium
CGATTCTTCTTGGATTAATCCTCCAATGATGACCATCTCTCCATCCTTGAGCCGGACGAGTCCGGAGGATTGTTTGATATCCAACACTGGAGCGGTAGCCGTTTCTTGTGGCGAGGTCTCAATGGCCCGAAGTCGGGAAATAATAGGTGTTACATCCAACATGATCCATCCGTCTTCGGAAATTTGCGGAGTCACGGACAACACCAGTCCAACTGTCACGGAGCGAGCTTGTTCGGTCACGATATTGGGGCTCCCGGCCGCGCCCTGTGAGATGGTGGAGGTGAAGAATGGTTGATCCGTGGCCACCTTAATGAGGGCCGGTTGATTGTTGAGCGTCACGACGCGAGGCTGCGAGATCACCTTGATTTCGCCCTGTTCCTGAAGAGCTTTTAAGACGCCCTCAAAACTCCCGTCGGCAAAGGAAATCGTGGTGGTTGCGGCTTTGGCGATAAATCCACCAAAGGGGGCGGTGATAATATTGGCCAGAGCGATATTTCCCGATGTGCCATCAAAATTGATTTTGCTCCAGTCGATTCCAAGGCTGTAATTGTCGTTTAAATTGACTTCATAAATTCGCACCTCAATTTCCACTTGCCGATAGAGCGCTTGGTGAACGTTCTTCAGAAACTCATGAATTTCATCAACGCGTTTATACCAGTCAGAAATTTGAATGGTTCCGGACAGCCGATTAATCACCAATCGCCCATCTTTCGACATAAGCGTTTGAATTTGTTTCTCCAATTCCTCCCAAAACTTAATCTCATCTTGTTGATTGACCTCGATTTGCCCCGTTTCCGATGACCCACCTCCACTGCTTGAACCGGAGCTCATTTGTGCGCGGTTTTGTCCGGTACCCCCGCGGATCAGCCGGATGTAATCGATATTGAGTGATTGCGTTTTGAATTGTTTCACCTTAATGAGGCTGCCGAGTTCTTCCCAATAATATCCATGGGCTTCCAGGAGCGCGGACATGGCCCGTTCCAATGGCAGGTTGTGAAAGTCGATCGTCACGGATCCGGTGATCTCCGGTCCGGCGACGATATTGAGGTGATTGCTCCTGGCGAAAAGAGCTAAGGCATCAACGATTGGCAGCTCTTGAGCCCGAAAGGAATACAGCGGGCCTAACTCGGGAGGTGGTGTGGGAGAAGGGGCCTCCATCACACTGTTGAGTAACATGCGATCTTCCAGGGAAAATGTGACATCGTGTGTGGGGATCGTGGCGTGAATGGCTTGTGGATCGGAGAATGGAGAGGCTGTTGGTATGGTCGCAAAGGGTGAAGGGGGTACGTCTGTGTCTGGGGCGGTGGTCGTACATCCCCAGAGCGTCAGCAGCGCCATAATCGTCCCCGCCACAATCATGGATAGAAGAGCGCACGAGTTGGTGGGCCGCATGGGCCGAGCCCTTTCTTGGGGCGCTCTGGGGTTTGATGGTGCGTGAATGGGTTTCATCGTGCTGCGTCTTGGGTTATGAGGTTGTGTGAGTGGCAAAGGTTAAAAATTCTTTTTTCCCATGACGTTGGATCCAGACGCCTTTGAGCTGAATAGAGACGACCTGATACCCCTCAATCATCTCGCCTTCATACACCACCTGGTGATTGATGACCGCACTGCGTTGTTCTGCCTCAATTGCGACCGCCTTGAGCATGAGGTTGTTGGGTGATGGGGTGTGCGGTCTCTGTGTGACCGATGCAGAGGCCGGCAATGGTTGCGAGGATGGGTTTGACCATTTTGCGAGAGACATGGGCGTGAACGGATCTCGTGCTGGATGTTCAATCCATGAGGTTGCCCCTTCTTCATGCGCCATGAGAGAGGGCGATACGGGGGTCGATACAGGTGATGGGGTCGAGGCGACGGACACTGGTAACGTCGAATCCAGAGTGGATTCGATGACGTTATAGTACACGGCGATCCCAGCCAAGATGCACAGGCCCGACATGACGAGCGGGCTTTTTAAAGCTCGACGGAATCGATTGTTTTCATCCATACCGAGAATCCAACGGTTAAAAGTGTGGCCTTTTCTCCGTCACCGGTCACGGTGACTTCGTGAATATCGATGCGCGGGCCCGACTGTTCCAATGCATGTAAGAAGTGAAGGTAGTTGCGATAGCCGCTCTGTTCTCCCTGTGATGAAACCTGCATGTCTATGGGGATCACGGCGAGCCCTTCCACGGGTGCCGGCGTTTGTCGTGTCTTCACGAGGCGATAGTGCATTTGAAGATCCCATTGTTCTCCCTGTTGTTGAAGCCCCTGCGCCCATTGGGCAAGATGTGTCACGTTCTGAATCAACAACTGGTCGGTGTGTTCGAGATCCGTCTTGAGGGATTCGTGGTTGGCCTCACGGTATTGCGACTGAAGTCGTGAGACTTCCTGGTCTAGCATGATGGTCGCGTGAATCTGATCGTGGCTGTCTTGCATATCGGAGAATTTGTCGAGACTCACCCAGATGCCCAATGAGATGCACCCAACGAGTACGAGGCTCATACTAAGGGTTTTGATCTGTTGGGAATCAGGCTGGGGTATTCGCAGTTTCGGATTCATGAGATCTGGCCTTTCAGCGTGAAACGATAGTGTGGGCCGGTTCTCTCATGGGTCGAGGCGGAGACGGTTTGTGCCAGGAGCTGATCTCGCCAGCCATGCTCAACGGCCACGTGGTACGGTCCGGCGGCTAACTGGGTGATCAACTGTTCGAGCAGCAACAGTGTTTCGGCTAAATTTGTGTCGGTGCTCCCGGTGATCTCGACCTCCCATTTGGTCGGTGTCCGGGTGATCGAGACTTTATTGAGCACGGTTTGTGGGAGAAGCAGGGTCCCGAGATAGCTTAAAAATGGGCCTTCAAGGGAGGACGGTCTTGACGTAATCCCCTGCATCCATTGACGCTTGTGCCGAAGGGTGACCAGTCGACCTTCCCAGAGCTGTTGATCCTGTTGAAGGGCCTCGGCCTGCTGGATCACTGCTTGGACGCTCACCTGATTCTTGGCGAAATATCCCTCAATGATTCCCGTTGTTCCCACGCACACTATCATGATGACCGCAATGCTGGCGGCTATCGCATTGGTGAGTTTTTTTCTCATGGGTGCTCGACGCACCTCAGGGGGTGTAAAATTATTGCTGAGGTTCATGGGAAGGGTGGCGCCGATCCACAGCCAGTATTGCCAATCCGGGTTGACCGGGCATGGCAAAATAGGCGTGGATACGTGCGGTTGAACTTCCTCTAAGGTTAAACGTTCTTCTTCACCCAAAAACCAAATCTGGGAAACCGTCAGATTGACTTGTTGATTAATGAACATGATGGTTCGGTTCACTTCTGTGCCAATCCGTTCTCCCAGTGAAACCCAATCTTGCGCCGGGGCAAGATGGCGAATGAGGAAGGAGGTGCCATCTTCTCCCCCGGCGACGAACATGACATTGCCTTCAAGCATGCTAATGAGGATGGTGGCCTCACCCGGTTCCACCGGCAACGTGCCGAGTTGACTTTCTGCCAGGGCCGAGAGAGGCGCAAGTTGTTGAAGTTCCAGTTGGAGTTCGTCGCAAATGAGAAGAATGTCATCAATGAATTGTTGGGGCCAAATTTCGAGATAGATGTTTTGTTGGCCCCTCGCTTGGATGCCAAGGTGATGGCGCCAGGCTGCCGGGCCTTCCCAGGCTTTCACCTGTTGGGCTTTGCGTTCAAGTATGGGGATCAGGTCAGTGAGGGACATCATCGGGAGTTGAAGGGTGAGAGAGATGAATCGTCTATCTTCGACTAAGATGGAGATGTGCCTGCCGGGAAATTCCGTATGGCGGATGGCATCGGCAATCGCCTGGCGTAGCGGTTCAGGTTTCAAGATAATCCCAGGCCTTTCCCAGCTCAGGTGAATCAAGTCGTCGATAATAGACATGGCTTTAAAGCGACCATCTATGAGACTCACGCTCAAAACCGTCAGTCGTTTGCGTAGGGACGTTTTTCGTACATGAGCAGACAGATGTCTGATGGTGGAGCGGATTTGTTGCTTGGGAGAAGTCATTGTGAAGGCTAAAGACATGATGTGATCCATTCCCTATGGGGCATAACACCCGCTACTGATCACTCGCCATTTTGACCCGCTAGCGCAATCAGGATCTAATTGATAACCGGCTTCAGCGGTCATCGTGAATTGGGTGTCGGCTGTCCCAAAGGTATTGGCCTCATCAAGTGCCACCGTGGTGCCCGTCAGGTGATACCGGGCATGCAGGGCCAATGTCCCTCCACCAGAATTGGTAGGAATCCCGTCAATGGCATAACTGCCTCCTGCTCCATCTGCAGAGAGGCTGAGCAAATGAAAGAGATGGCCAACGTGCCCACGGTAGATTTTGAGATCCGGCATCCCGGTTTCGTCGATATTCCACTGGGCGTCAAATTCCGCACCAGTCGTAATGGCGGGATTAGCGTTGAGTGATAAGTCGGTAATTAGTAAAAACCTGGCATCAGCAAGAGCGTTGGGTGCCAATCCTAGAGCGTTTGAATAGCCGCTGATATTGGGTTGAACGAAGAAATACCGCAGAAATCCATTGGGGTTGTTGGTCAGTTGCCCGATTGAGGTCGACACGAAGTCTGGACTCAGCGCCGTGAGATTTGGCGGAAACGATCGGGTTTGTCGGATGTACAGTTCGATGCCTTTGGCGATATTCGCCAATTGTTGATCCTCGGCATCTCGCCTGGCTTTCCGAAGTTGATTTATGAGGTTGGGAGTCATGAAGCTGGCAAGAATGGCTAAAATGGCCAAAACTCCAATGAGTTCCACCAGCGTGAAGCCGGGTGAAGCCGTGAGCCGTGAGGCGTGAGCCGTCTTGGACACGGATGTTGGCTGAGTCAGTAGTATCCATCTTCTCTCAGTAGCCTTGATTCCTCTGATTCTTGACCTGCTGAACATTTCTCTCAACTCTCCATCTGGCTATTGGTATGAATTCCACACACTTCGAGTCCTGGCAAATTTTGCCGAGTAGACCCCTCCTTCATCTGTCGGAGAATGGAGGGCGGATCTTAATTGAGAGGGGAAAAGAGAAGGCGTGAAGAGTCAGGTATGAGGGGGAAATCGTGAGAAGTGAAGCGTGGGAAGGGAGGAATGAAATGAATATCCTCTTGGTGGCATCTTCGCGATATTCAGCGGGGATCCCTCTCACTTTTGTCATACCTGCATGTTTGTGGCAGGTATTCATCTGAAAAAAAGCTCAGATGGATCCCCGATTAACAATGTCGGGGATGACCGAGAGGGAGAAGGCGTGCGGAGTAAAAAGGGAACAGGAAAAAGTGAGAAGCAAGAATGCTTCTACATATTTCATGTTACTTCTTTCTTTTCCCTTCTTACTTGCTATCAGTTCCAGGCGATCTGAACGTTGTCCGCATAGAACAAGCGTTGTAAATTGTTAAATCGTTTGAATTGAATCTGGGTGTTTGCGGCGATGTGTGGAGTGAGATCAAAGGTTTCCTGAATTTGGCTGACATCAGTCCCATTCATGTTGTAGGTGTCAAGAATAGTCCACGTCGTTCCGCCATTCGATGAGGCGGAAACTTGTACGGACCCCCCATTAATTCCGGCACCGCGGCGGTAGCTAAATGTCAGGGTGGCCGAGGTCGCCCCGGAGAGATTCACTTCCCGGCTGACGTGGCTGGGTGGCCCCGATCCCCCTCCGCCAATTTGGAAACAGTTCCCGGCTGCGCATTGCGCATCGGCTACCACTTGAAATTGTCCACTTGTGGGGCCGTCTGATTCGCCGGTTTCCTGCCAATTATTACTCCATATCTGCGTTCCGTCATTGCCGTTGAATGCAATGGCCAAAAATTCGTCTCTGACCATTTTGCAGATTGGATCTAACGGATTCCATTGTTTTCCGACTGCGCATGTAGGGGTAAACCAATAGTCGATGTTGGTGGTGAGGGCAAATTGGACTTCCGGGATGGCGTAGGTCGTCGCTTCATCAAAGCCGACCATGGTGCCCATAAGGTGGAAGGCATTATGGGTGGGAAGGAGCCCTCCGCCGGAATCGGTCGACGGCGTGGTACTGATGAAATAGCTGGCTCCGTTGCCTTCAGGTGTGATGGCCAAGGAATAGAAGACATGTCCGACATTGCCTCGATGAATGTGTAGATTGGGAACAAGGCTTTCATCGGTCGTCCACCAGGTTTCGAATTCAGCAGGTGTGGTGATGATCGGTGCGGCGGCCTGAGTAAGATTGGTAATAAGAAGGAATCGAGTGTCGACCAATTCACCAACCGTGAGGCCGGTACTATTATTAAAGCCAGCCATGTTTGGATGAACAGCGTAATAGCGCGGAAATCCTCTGGCGTTTGTGGTCAATTGTGCGGTAGGAAAGGGGACATAATCCGGAGCCAGACTGGCGAGGGAAGGTGGAAAGGCTTTGTTCCGTTCAAGATATGTCAAGATTCCCTTTGCCATGCGTTGAAGCTGCTGGTCTTCTTGATCCTGATGTCGTTGCTTCCATATTTGAATGAAGGCTGGGGTTATGAGGGACAAGCCGATTGTGACGACGGCTAGAATCCCGATAGCGGCGATAAGGGAAAATCCGTTTTGCGGTATGAGGGCTAAGGCGAAGGGTGAAGAGCGGAAGCGACGGTCGAGCAGGGATTCCATGGAGGTGTCACTAAAAGTTGCCCATTAAACTCATCATCGGCATGAAAAGGGCTAAGGCCACAATTCCTACGATGCCAATCAATCCCAACGTGATGGCGGGTTCTAATATGGCAAAGATTTTTTTAATTCGGCGGGGAATCTCCCGATTGTAATAATTGGCAACGTTCGTGAGTGTTTTCGGTAAGCTTCCGGTTGTTTCGCCGACTGAAATCATTTGGATCATCATGGGTGGAAAGATAGGATGGCGCCGGAGAGCATCATGAATTGTCGAACCTTCGGCGATGGCGAGTTGCACGTCCTGGAGCGCGTTGGCCACGACCTGGTTTCCCACAATTCCACGACAGAGTTGCAGACAGTGGAGCACGGGAAGGCCAGCTTGATACAGCACGGCAAAATTTTGCACGAATTTGGATAACGTCAACATTTGGAGCAGTTCCCCAAGAATGGGCAATTCTAAAATCATCCGATCACGCCAGCGTGAAAATCCGATGATGTATTTCTGCCCTATCCACCATCCGAGAGGAAGGGCGAACAGCACGGGCATCCAGATATACCAGTTGTTCACCGTGAATTCGCTGATGCTGATCACAAGAACGGTGACAAAGGGGAGCGGGACATTCAGGTCCAGTAAGACTGGAATAAACTGTGGGATGACGAACGTAAACAATAAGATGAGAAGTCCGGCCACTGCGATAATGACAATGCTGGGGTATATCGTGGCCTGGCGGATATCGCCACGGATTTGATCGGCCCAATCCAAATAGCGTTCGAGTTCTTTGAACGTATCGGCCAACGTGTCACTCTCTTCACCGGCTTGGACGAGGTTGGTGACTTGCGGTGGGAATATCGTGGAGTGCTGATTCATCGCCGCATGGAGAGAACTGCCTGCCTCTATCTGTTGATGAATTGTTTGTAATGTCGCGCGCAATTGAAGATTGGGTGATTCTTCGGACAGGTTCTTCACGGCTTGCGACAGCGAAATGCCAGCGTCCAATAGCGTGAACATATGTGTGGAAAATTCCAGGAGATCACGGGGTTTCACTTTGCCAAGTTTGCCGGAACGGCTTGAGACTTTTGGCTTGGCTTCGAGAGCCCGAACCAACCAAAGACCCATATCTTGGAGTCGATGTTCTAATTGGGAGAGATCGCCGGCGATCATCTCGCCTTCGGCAGGTTTGCCCTTGGCATCAATGGCACGGTAACGGAAATTAGCCACCGGTGACCCTGATAATTTCTTCTAATGTCGTGACGCCGCTGAACGCTTTGCGCAATCCATCCTGAAACATTGAAGGCATGCCCTGTTTGTGAATGAGCGCGCGAATGCCGGCAATGTCTGGTCCATGGATGATGGGCGCATGGAGTTGGTCGGTGATTTGGATAATTTCGTAAATTCCGGCGCGACCTTTTAAGCCTGTGTTATTGCAGGCGCGGCATCCGATTCCAGTCCATAATTGAGGTGAAATATCATCAGGTAGGTCGACCTGCAGTTTGGCTAAGACCTCATCGGAATCTTTACGCGCAGTCTTGCATCCCAGACAAATACAGCGTACGAGTCGTTGCCCGATGACGGCGGTTAAAGCTGATGCTAAGAGAAAGGGTTCGATGCCCATGTCAATGAGTCGAGGAATGGCCCCGATGGCGTCGTTGGTATGCAGCGTTGAAAACACTAAATGCCCGGTTAACGCGGCTCGCATGGCCAGGTCAGCTGTTTCTTGATCGCGGATTTCACCGACCAAAATGACGTCGGGATCTTGTCGAAGGAGTGCCCGGAGCCCTGCCGCGAAGGTCATGCCAATTTCTGAATTGACTTGGGTTTGGCGGATCAGGGGCATTTGATATTCGATGGGATCTTCCAGTGTGAACACACTTTTTTCTTTGGCATTGACATGGCGAAGGGCCGTATACAATGTGGTGGTTTTCCCGCTCCCAGTCGGTCCAGTCACCAAAATGATGCCATGTGGCCGTTGGATGAGCGATTTAACACGGGATTGATCCTTGTTAGTAAATCCCAAGGCTCGAAATTCCAGCTTGAGGGAACCTTTGTCCAGGATACGAAGGACCAAGCTTTCTCCGAAGTTAGTTGGAAGGGTGGAAACCCTTAAGTCAATGCGGCGATTCCCCAAGGTAAACGTAATGCGCCCATCTTGCGGTGTGCGTTTTTCTGTGAGATTTAAATTCGCCATGAGTTTCAAGCGAGCGGTAATAGGAGCCTGAAGAGGTTTGGGAATGAGCAGTTCCTGGGCCAGGATCCCATCAATTCGCATGCGGATTCGCAAATATTGTTCGTCTGGTTCCACATGAATATCGGTCACACTAGCCTGGATTGCCGAGGTGATTATCTGATTGCAGAGGCGAATCATCGGGGCTTCCTGGCTCGCATCTTCGCCAAGATCAGACAAGCCTTTGGCGGCAAGCTCATCCAGGAGGTGTTTGATGGATTCGGTATGGGCGTAATGGCGTTCAATTGCCTCGGCGAGTTCTTGGGCCGGAGCCGTTTGGGTATGGACGTTGAGGCCTGTTCGACTTTCAATGGTATCCACGGCCACGATGTTCAATGGATCAGCCATCGCCAGGTTTAAGACGTGTCTACGTTTGCCTATGGGGAGCACTTGAAACTGCGCAGCCAGGTCGTAGGGAACGAGATCAAGAATTTCTGGAGGAATAAACGTGGTCGAGAGATCGACCATGCCTGTTTGAGTGCCCTCAGCCAGATAGTGGGCGAGCAGGTTTTCGGTAATGAAGCCTAGGCCAATTAACGTTTGCCCGAGCATGACACCATTGCGCTTGGCCTCGCGCAACGCCAAGTCTAATTGTTCTGCCGAAATCCATCCGTCCTGGAGGAGAGTGGTGCCTAATTGGGGTCGTGTGGTGGCGGTCGACGAAGACATATTTAACCCATGTGATTATTAGGGAAAAGACACCTTTGTTGAGGAGGCCTCTGTGTTGTGGGAATGAAGCGGGCGGTGTGGGCCATGACAGAAGAGACCATCACCCCAAGGAGCGAGGGTTGGGATGGGCCTTATCGGTGCGCCAGATAAATAAAGAGTTGGCTTGATGCGGTATCGTATTTGACTCTTCCTCGTAGTTGGCGTTCGGCAGCTGTGGCTCCGATGCCAGGATCGATAATACCGTCAATTTCCTCCGCATCGCTTAGTGCCACACCCGTGATTTGTAAATAAGCCACCTGTGCTCCCGTGGCGAGATCACTGTTTCCATCATCCCCTTTAAGATCCCACCCAATGTTGGTTCCGGTCGTGGCAGTAGCAAGGGCAACAGCTGGGGCGGTTGGCATAAGGATAGTCGCCCCAATCCCAGGGGAATTTGCTGAATTAAATTTTTCGACATAAGGGCCACGAAAACGTGGCCATTGGTTTGTCCCCACATTCAAGGGGTCAGTGATATCAAGGGTTAAGCGGGCTGGAAGAGAAATGGCGGCGGTGCTCAGTCCGGTCGCTTCGGCTGTGGGGACTCCGGCGGCATTCAGGGGGTATACAGAGCCGACATCGGCGAAATAACCAATCACGGCCGTTTCATAGGTGCGAACGGCTGCTGCTAAGGATCGAGCATTGGAGGAGGCAATGAGTTGGAACACTTTAGGCAGTAATAAGGCAATCAAAATAGCAATGATGGCCAAGACCCCAATCATTTCAACTAAGGTAAACCCTTGCTCTTGACGGGCGGGTCGAAAAAGTTTCTTAAACATAAAAGCGCGCTCCTTGGAGACGAATTCCTTATTTTCGCCAACATTCCTGCCGTATTGCAGGAACTCTATTCTATTGTTGTGGAATATCGGTCTTGAGGTGGGGTTTCTTTAGGAATAGCTCCTAAAGCGTGGAGCCTGATTTAAGATCAAGGAGCGCAATGGCGGCGAATGGATCACCGAGCTGAGCAGCTTCCTTAAACAGTCGACGAGCAGTTGAGAGGTCTGGAGTCCCATAATGACCCTCTGCATACAGGTATCCTAAATGGACGAGTGCGGAGGGCAGACGTGGATTGAGGTCGACGGCTTTACCTAGCGCCTTTTTGGCGAGTTCAATTTCCCCTAAATTTTTCAGTGAAATGCCTAATCCCAAGTAGGCGCTAGCCGATTGGGGGTTATACTTGAGGGCCTTCCTATACATTGCCAGGGCGGCTTGTGGGTGTCCATTCAACAGCAATCGCCAGCCTGAGTTGCTATGGGGATATGTCTTCTGCTTCGCGACTGTCGAGGGAGGCCTTGGTTCTGTGGGCGCATGGTCTGCTTGATTAGCGGGAACCTGTGGCCTTGGAACAGGAGTTTTTCGTTGGGGCATGACTTGCTTTTGGGCCTGCTGAGGTAGGTGGATTGAGGGTGGCCCCGAGGGAAGGGTTGATGAATTGATGTGGCTCCCGGAGGCGGTTGATGACAGCAGTATGACAAGGATGATCGTGCCAGCAAAAATTCTATGGGTCCATTTTCCTCTCATGGATTAATGTATCGGTACCCTTACGTAGGGCTTAATACACCTGAGGAAGGAGGCCGTAGAAATGAGAATGATGGAGGAATAAT
>JAOUNC010000421.1 GCA_029881175.1 Nitrospirota bacterium
CAGTGGTAAATCGCACAATCTCTCCCTTGAGGACATCCTCCCGTTCACCGTCGGAAAGAGGCAAAGCCTTGAGCAATTCCTCGGCCGTAGGAACGGCCATGGCAATACTAAAGAGATCACCCAGGATGAGACCAGCACACATCGT
The DNA here is from genome assembly GCA_029881175.1 of Nitrospirota bacterium. Classification (GTDB taxonomy): domain Bacteria; phylum Nitrospirota; class Nitrospiria; order Nitrospirales; family UBA8639; genus Nitrospira_E. The sequence continues at coordinate 146 of JAOUNC010000421.1, forward strand.
CACCCCAACCATGAATGTGCACACCGATTGTAATGAACGTTTCTTACAGGGATGAAAGAATAAAGAAAGACTTGGACCTCGAGGCGTTAACATAGTCATCGCACCTCTCCCTTTCAATTACTTATGAATGAATTGATGTTTTGGTATTGGGTCAGCAAGCACTTCAAGAATATTGAAAATAGTGGCAGAGGGTCAAACACACATCCCACGGCAAAGAACAGAGAAAATAGAAAAGGAAAGGCTTTCCTTTTTTCTGATGTTAGACTACCTCAACCATTCTTTCAGTCGCCAGTGGCGCAAGAAGTTTGGGTTAGAGGAGAGACCAGACGCCTGGTCCTAGAGTCAGCTCTTATCCTCATGCTCCTCATGGGAGTATGATGGGGACTAGGAAAAGAAAAAAATGGCTAATGATGATCGGAGGTGGCATCGCGTCAACCGGAGTCGCTATTGCCGTCCTAAACTATTTGTTGAACATCGCCGGACTGCGGCTTGTCAACAGGGGAATATTACTGGTGTTTTTCGTGGCCAGCATCTGAATAGCTTCACGACATTTGCTCCTTTCGGGGGCAATCGACATCAATAAAATCATTGGGGCGATCTGCATTTATCTCCTAATCGGATTAAACTGGGCGATGTTCTATCTGTTTATCAACATGGCCATCCCGGACTCCTTTCAAGGCCTGGCCTCCACCGACATAGGTGCTCAGTTCTCAGAATTGATGTATTTCAGCTTTGTCACCATTCCCTCATTAAGCTATGGCGACATCACGCCCCTAAAGCCAATCGCCCGCACCTTCGCCTATCTGGAGGCGATTGTCGGACAGTTTTATGTTGCCGTGTTGGTGGCATGGCTGGTCGGCATGTATCTTTCCGATAAAACCCAAGATCGCAAACAGCCATAGGTGAGACACCTTGAACCGCCCCAAGACCGGCTGGTTTTGCCTCACACAAATATATCGGGGCGTCTCCAACAGCACCAATTCCTCTCACATTTTTTCTCCCTCCACCCCATGACTTTATCCCAAGACCATCGCAAAGGCACACAACCGAAGCCATGCATCACTGGGCTACGGCTGATTCACCGTCAGATCGATCGATCCACACGAATGATGCACCCCGTAGGTCACGACATCGGCATGGTCTGGCAAAGGCTCCGGCTCGGCGAACCGTGCTTGGAGACTCTGGTGGTACGGGGTGCGTTGGCGTTAACCCTGGTGCAGTCAAGACTGACGGTGCCCAGCTTGAAAACCCCTAGCTGCAGGGCAAGAAGGAGAAGCTGGACGAAGAGCGGCTTCAGCTCAGCGAGAAAGCGCTTCCGGAAACCAGTCGTTCAGAGACGGAAGGAGGAGAGAGACAGTGTGCCTCGGTCAACTTGGCGAAACGGGTGACTCCTCCTGTAGCGTTTCATAAATACTTCCGTTCTTGGTAAGCCCTTCGATACACTCAAAGCGGGCCTATCGAACGCCCTTCTGCGTCCATCGAGGAACTTGGACGGAAGCTGTTGATATACCTCACCCTTCGACAAACTCAGGGCAAAGAGGTATGTCAATGAATTAATGAAACACTACACTAGCCCTACCACCTCAATTGGGGTTTATAATACCCAGCCTTTTAACATATGACGAACGAAAATTTCGACAGACTCCTACCTCTGTCGGTATTCCCTCAGATGTCAGACTGAGGGGAAATCAATGGACCTGTCAATCGCAAGGCCTAACACCCGACTCACTGTACAGGGCTTTGAGTACCTTAAAAAAGGTGGTATATTCAAAATTATTAAAAATGAATAATAGGAGTGCATGACATGGCCACACCAAGCCTCAGTCTTGGGGAACATTGGGAAGTGTTCATCAAAAACGAAATCGCGAGCGGCCGGTATGGCTCGGCGAGTGAGGTGATCCGGGATGCCCTGCGCGGAATGGAAGAACGCAAAAGTAAGCTTGAGGCTCTGCGTGCGCATCTTTCCGAAGGCGCTTCCCAAGCACGAAGCGGAGAATTCGTCGAAGATTATTCCATCGAAAACCTCATGATGAATTTAGATAGTACTGAATGACCAGGCGATATCGGATCACGCCCCGTGCCCACCGCGATCTGAAAAATATCGGCCGCTATTCCATGAACAAATGGGGAAAAGAGCAACGCAATCGCTATTTGCGTGCTCTTGATCAGCGCTTTGCCTGGTTAGTTGACAGGCCACATGTAGGTAAACACCGTCCAGACATCAACCAAGGATTTTACAGTTTCCCGCAAGGTTCACACCTGATTTTTTATCTTATCCATGAAAATGGGATAGATATCATCGGTATTCTGCATAAGAAAATGGATATTTCAAACTACTTTGGTGAAGAATGGGACTAGAGGTCGTTCAAAAAATGCATATGGACGCTTTCGTTAACTTTTCACCCCACTCGTTCAGCCGGCAAAAGGACTGGGAATTGCTGAAAGCAAGCCACTTCCATTTTTATAACAAAGAACAATATAGAACAAAAGTGGAAACGAGGAACCCAGCTACCGGAATTGATGTATTTCAGCTTTGTCACCATTCCCTCATTAGGCTATGGCGACATCACGCCCCTAAAGCCAATCGCCCGCACCTTCGCCTATCTGGAGGCGATTGTCGGACAGTTTTATGTTGCCGTGTTGGTGGCATGGCTGGTCGGCATGTATCTTTCCGATAAAACCCAAGATCGCAAACAGCCATAGGTGAGACACCTTGAACCGCCCCAAGACCGGCTGGTTTTGCCTCACACAAATATATCGGGTCGTCTTCAACAGCACCAATTCCTCT
>JAOUNC010000422.1 GCA_029881175.1 Nitrospirota bacterium
TGTTTTGACATTCTTCCCAGGTTTTGGCTACCAAGACTGAGTCATCGTATTTAACCTCTTCCCCCTCTTGTTCAAAAACATAGGAGGGGGACACCATATACAGCACTGTTGTCATCTTTTCAGACTCATTGCGGAGTTGAAGGAACGATCCTCGTTCGCACAGAGCGGCTTCTCCGAATTTTAAGTGAAGACTATAGGGTTCTTGTCCATGCAATTCCTGCATGACGACCGACAGGGAACCCTCAATCACATAGATAATTTGCGCGACTAACGGCAGATGATGAATCCAGGAATGCACGCCTGGTGCAATTTTCCCGGAAGCAAGACTCATTTCTCTCAGCTTTCCCAGAGGTAAATTTTCTTGGGTTGAATCCGTCGCGTTAAGAAAGGGGCTTACTTGGGTGCCATCTGGAACGGTCATGTACCCGAGAGGTTTGAAGACTTGGTTCATTTCTTCTCCTTTTTTTTGAGAAAGATGAGGGTCTATACGCTAATTTTGGTATTTGTTGTTGCAGTTCCGTTCTATAGAAGAGGAGCTAGAAAGACATCCTGAATGGGGAGCCGAATGATTACCGTTAACCCAAACTACGAGGACAGAAAATATCATTCTCCTTCGCAGGTTTCGGGTAACCAGCTTTTCTTTTTACTACCTAGGCGCCTTGTCCCATTGTCTCTTTTTCAGACTCTTTTTGATTTTCGTTATCCGGAAGGTCAAGGACGGTTCTGAGCTCCTGAACACTATTTGACGGGTTACACTCGTCCTTTATACTCCAGTAGTTGGTATGGGTAAGGAACCCAAAATTATCAGATGTTGAAACGGGGATATCTCTTATGCTCAGGCCGAAAACCTCCCGGAGTGGGCCTCCAATAAGATCGCCGAAAATTAGAAACCGACACGGGAAATAGAGGTTACTCCAGCGGGTTGGCCCAAAGACCGCAGCATGATGAGGGATGGGGAGATGGTACCCATTCGTTTTTTTAGTTTGAGGGCCATAGGTGAAATGTTGTTCGGTCGTCCCACCAGCCTTTTTAAAGATTTCAAGGGTTGGGAGACACGTTGGATATTCCCGGTCTTTTTGCTTTTGTTGAAGTTCAGATAATTCTTTGGCCATGAGGATGGCAGCATGGGCTAGTGGGCTGCCCAGGGTAATAAAATCTGTCACCCGCCATTCCCCCCCTACCTCTTTTAACTCATTAAAATAGGCTCTTTGTTTTCGTTGAACATCTTGATCTTTATGTCCCCTACCGATTGAAACTGCCAACGCCTCTAATTCGGTCAGAGCTGCTGAGGCTACCCCCTTTGCTTGAGTAGGAATATTAAAGTGTGGCCAACTATGGGTTAGAACATCATACCCAATAATAGTCCCCAAGCTATGGCCGACTAAAATTATCCGGTCGTAATTTCTATTATGGAGTTCTTTGATCAGTGAAACACCCAACGAACGAATTTTGTGGCGGCATTGAATGTTTGCTGGATCGGGGTGTAAATAGCGGGCCGCGTCACCAACAATTTCGGTTAAAATGAAACTTGCTATAGGCAGGAGACTAAAGCCTCCCACGATTTTTGCTACCATCCACCAAGGAGAAACTGTGGCCTCCGCAGGCATGAGTGAAAAGTAGAGCGTTAACCCTACCCCTACAATTATCAATAACCAAAGGGTCCAATAGGCTAGGACAAGCCCAGGGGGGACACTCCCAGGTGAACGTAATAGCAGGGTCTTAGCCCATCCCACCACATGGTTGATCTTGGTTCCCTGCAACAAATGTTGCCAGTAAAATTCATAAAAGTCCGTTCTGATTCCATTCACATTTTCAGGAGTCGTAAGTTTTCGCAGTTCATATGTGTCAGAAATATCATCGGGTTTGCTCCAGATCTGTCCACCAGCATATTCCGTATGAATACGGTTATGAGTGGTCCAGGCAGCGTGGCTAGGATCACCCGTACTTCCGGTGCCAACAACGTGAACAAACGTTCGAATGTATGGGCTCGCGAAAGCGTCCGCTGTTCCCCAATCACACGGTCTAGGGCGGATGTCGCTGGTTGAAGAATATGACGCTGTCTGAGAAACTGTTGCCCCTGACGCGCCCAATTCGCATGAGCACGAACTTTTCCACTGTCCGAAACTACCTCCCCAAAGCTATCTGCCCATCCCCCAGATTGTGAAACATGCCAGGAATTTTTGTCACACCAGCGACATCCATTTTTTTCACGCTCTTGGTAAATAAGGTGAGTGACCTCTGTTCCACTTCTCTGTTCAAAACGCCGACTCCGAATCGGGTTAATTAGTGCCTCTGTACGTAATGACAAATCACGTGTCATGAAAATTGACTGACTCTCGATAATTTCCTTAGGACTTCTCAAAATTTTTAAAGTTTGTCGCAGTGCGGTTTTATTCATTTCGAGAGGTGTAGCAAGCATCTTTTCTGTTTCAAATAAATCCGTTCTGAAATTTACTTCTTTATTTTTAATTTGATTCCAGAGATCAAAAAGAGAAATCGGTAGGCTCCTCCCTTTTGATACTAACAACTGTCTATCTTTTTCCATGTTCCCTCCCCTCCCCTTCATTTCAAAGAATGTGGTTGAGGACGGATAATAACGGGGGCCAAGGGAAAAAGGATTTTGGAACAAAACCTACTTTAGATTCAAAAGCAGGAAAAGAAGACCTTGCAAGTTAAATTGGGGCCTGGTTGTTTCATCCCCAATTTTCTTATAGATTCAAAAGGAAATTTTTCTTCCTTCCGAATCCTTGAACGATTTGGGTTTTTTGAGTTCCAATTGTTTCTTTATTACAAATTTACTCTCAGATTATTGAGTCTGATCCCATAAGAAATGATTCCGATAACTAGACGAGAAGAGAGGAAGTATTTGAAGAAAAATCCTTGCCCAGACCCTCAGTAATTGAATCCCTTCGTAATGCCACAGACAAAGAC
>JAOUNC010000469.1 GCA_029881175.1 Nitrospirota bacterium
GCGCGTCCATTGCTTCAATTCTATACCAATATGAAAATCCACCAATAACATCTTTATCAATCCATTTATTTTCGTAAACACCCTCAATTAAACTTTCACCTTGAACTGGAGCTTGGTGCACCAGCCTCATGAACCTAAGGAACCGAGCCGTTTCTTCAGTGGCAGCTCGATAGATTCGATATTCTTTTAAGTCATATCTGCGATTTGACATCCAAAAAATTCTTACCTCACCATTATTAGTTTCAACCCTCGTTATAATTGGAGGATTTGGTGTGTTTGCCCCTGCCAACCATACCGGTGGACTAGACAAACTCAGAGCACTTAGATTGTGTGCACTATCAACATAAGCAGCTCGATAAAAGTAGCGATTGGTAGAGCGCCCATCCAAGCTATCCGTGTAAATTTTGAGGTTAGGTTCGTTTAAGGGATAATTGGGGTCCTTTTTGTCTACTGGTTCCGTTGGCTTCCGCACCTTAAATTTATAAGAATCACTTGGGCCTCGTTTGTTTTCCCAATTCGAATCAGCTGGATCTAGAGGTTGAAGCGTAATTTGGGTAAAGGCCTTTTCATTACCTGGCAGACTGGCTAGCATTCGTAACTCCTCATCCGACAGTTTTTCGCTAAAATATGCTTTTGCTAATTTCTTTCCTTCATCTGTGCGTTGAAAATTATTTAACTCATTCAATTTCTTAGCCATTTCTTTCCGCTTTTCAACAATCGAAGGATCTGAACCTCTCCACTTTTCCGGAAAAACTGCCTCAGTATCGGCTGAGAGAACCACTTCTGCTTCTGCCCGTCTTTCCCAATCCACATTGAACAAGGTGTCGTCCAAGGCACGGTAAATGTGCACCTTTAAATACTCCTTTGGCACCCATCTATAGGTGTAATACGATTTTCCGTGGTAATCGGCAGGCGTCGCGAATACTCTTTCAGAATCATCTGGAGGTTCCGGAGGATCAATTTTTTCTCTGAGTACGCGGACGATCTTGACCATCCCGGCTACCCGGCCTTCATTGCCAGGTCTATTGCCCCAGTCTTGATCGTTGCGTTTATCCTTGGTATGGGGTTTGGCATCTGCGGCGCTGACCCCGATGTTCCCGTATACTATTGGCTCAGTTAATGAGGGGATAAATCCTTCGGAGGGCGCGGGAAGAAACACGTCGTAATGGCGAACGGGTATGCCAATGGCCCATGCTGAGGGTGCGTTATGAATATTAGGAGTCCCATCCAAGGTCAGGGTATTTGATTGCAAGTCAAGGGCTACTATTCGATAGGTTTGTGACTCCCTTATTGTGTCCTCCTTTAGATATACATAAGGGTGAAATGGGGAATCGAATGTCGACGTGAGATGAGAAAGATCAGGTATCGAGTTTGGCTCAGTTGGATGAAGCGAAATGACATTGTTATTTGCCGTTGCGTTACGACCGCTCAGTTCATTTCCGTCTGAATCTTGACCCGCTCGCAATCCTTCCGTTACATGCTCATTGAATCCCACAACATAAATTCGGTTCTGCCACGTTTCAGGTTGCGTATAATCCACATATAGCGGATGACGAATTCTATAGGACTTCCTTTCCTCAGTTTTACCTTTGTACAGTTGGTCTAGCGTGATTTTCTGAGCGGTTTCATCTACGGCCCTAATTTCATAGTGATCCGATTCCCCCACTGCATTGAGCAGACGTCCCTCGAGTTCATCCGTCCATTTGGTTCCTTTGCCTTGTATCTCAAAAGATCCATGGCTGGTGGATATAGTTCCCTCTCTCAAATCTGAGGGAATTTCAATGAGTCCTGGCAGTTTCGATTTCGGCAGTTTTCCTTCGATGACATACGAGCTTTTGGAGGAAGATTCTTCTTCATACGGACGATCTATTAATAACCGAGTGGGCGATTCGACCTGTACGATTACATATCCTTTCTGGTGCCCCGCCACTTTCAATGTTCGCCCTACAATATTCCGGGACCATCCCGTATTGATCCCAACCACTTCGATTTTGCCTTGAGTGACGGAGATACCATCTGAAATTTCATCCGCCGTTTGCCCTGAGGTAGTTATCTCGGTGTGTCTAACAGTGACGCTTAACGTATCGCCTGGCCCAGAACTGGCAATGATCTTGAATCCCTGGGTACCATTTCGAAGCGTTGCCCCCCGATAAGCATTTGGTCCTTGCTTGTTCACCTGTTCAAACTCGACTTTACTGGTATTGTTTCCTTCTTGTGTCACATTCTTTATTTGCCAAAAGACCGAATTCATTTGTCCTGGGTGATAGTAAATCCGAAATTCATGCGTGTCGGGGGCTTGTTCCATGTGCGCGGGGGTCCAATCCCAACTCACTCGAAGTCCTACCAGTGTGTCTGGCACGGTCTGTCGCCAATCATCGTAGACTTTATCTTTTAGGACTGTTGGATCTTTGGGATCTAAGGC
>JAOUNC010000423.1 GCA_029881175.1 Nitrospirota bacterium
CGATACCTATCGATTTTACGAAATCAATCCTGACGTGGACCGGATAGCCAGGGAGTACTTCACGTATCTCCAAGGCGGAAAGGGTTCACAGGAAGTTGTGCTTGGCGACGGAAGAATTTCGCTTGAACGAGAATTAGCGAATAAGACTCGACAGCAGTTCGACATCTTAGCGGTAGATGCCTTCAGTGGCGATGGCATTCCTGTGCACCTCCTGACCAGGGAGGCGTTCGCGCTATATTGGGAGCATCTGCAACCCGACGGAATCCTTGCCCTTCATATCACCAACCGGCACTTTGACTTCAGCCCTGTGGTCCGGGCTTTGGCCAGGGAGGTAGACAAGCACGCTCTGTGGATCAGGGACTTGAGTGATCTGAAGAAAGGGAATGACTATAGTGAGTGGATTCTGGTCACAAGCAATCAGGCATTTCTCAGGGACCCTTTCGTCAACTTCCGTGCCCAGCCTTGGCCAACTCTCAAGGAAATCTTATGGACGGACGATTACAGTAATCTCTTTCAAGTCGTTGCGCCGTGAGCCGTTGCCCATTCTGAAAATTTATTCTTCGTATTTAAAAACCCTATCAACCTAAAAACGGCAGGTGGCAGGTTCGGAGCTCTTCGATGCCCCCACTCCGCAGGCTGCTCAGGGTGAACGGACTCTTCACCAATTGGGTGAATGCGTCAAAAACCGTTCGTGCTGAGCCTGTCGAAGCATGGGCGGTGTTTCACCGCAGCAACTGCCGTTTTTAGGATCAAGCGATTCGATCCCTTTCCACGCATCAGTCGCACCGAAGTTTGGCAGAGGTAGATGGTATCCACTGTCAGCAAGGCAACTTGCATCGGGCATTTGCAGGAATCGTGACTGGCCATGTGAAGCCTCATGCGTTCAGCCCCAATTCAAAGACGGGCTAGGCAAAATTCATGGGGATTCGATAATCCTGAAATTGCTGAAAGAAGCGTTGCAATCTTTTGCTAAACTGCATGGAAATCGATCAAGAAAACTTCAAGCCGTGCTATGAGAACATTGCCTAGTGGGCATCCCCACAGTTCGTGAGCCTGCCCCTGCGGTTATTGGCAGGAGCGGGTCTCCATCTTTGTGAACGGAGACGGGGAAAGAAACCCATGATGGATTCCCGCCAACGTCTTTTGGGAATGATCGAGGGCAGAACGAGCAATGTCTTCATAATACTAGGAGGAAGCGTGTCATGTTTTGCAAAGACGCCATCCCTTTTTACTCTCATCTTGTCCATTTCCGTCCAGTCGTTCTACGAGACCTTCCCGCTGGAGAAACTTCAGCATCTCCTCGCAGGTGTGATCTAATTCCGCGCTCCCCATGCTATGTAATCCTGCCCCGCGAGCCACTTCCTCCTGGAGAACCCCATTGCCTCCAGGTTCGGCGTCTGGATGACTACGCAGGACTTCTAAAACATGGTCCTTTAATTGGTTAATGAGATCTGACCCCCGTTGATGAAGATTCATCACATCCCCTCTCACTAGATCGTTGGTTATCCTAAAAACGGCAGTTGCTGTGGTGACACACCGCCCATGCTTCGCCAAGCTCAGCGCGAACGGGTTTTGACGCATTCACCCAAATGGTGAAGAGTCTGTTCGCCCTGAGCAGCCTGCGGAGTGGGCTTGTGGAAGGGTTTCGGCCCTGCCAACTGCCGTTTTTAGGGTTATGGAAGCCTATGCGCTGGCAATGAAATATGTTCCGCTTGACGGTTGAATGTCATCCACTCGCATGGGCTTTGAGAATCCAAAACCTTTTATTTTAAACGTGGATCCTCAAAGCTACGGCTGAATAAAAGAAAGTCACATAAACAACACGGGCCCTCTTTCTTTTGAAAGAGGGCCCGCATTCAACCTGGCACTTCACGCGCCGGAATTTTCCGATTGTCTGTTCACCCGCTGGCTGCGGAACATCCTCTTCATAGTGTTCTTCGAAGAATCAGTTGCCGTAGAGTAGATTTATGTGGACGGTTACCTGCTTAAATTTTTTTCCTTTTTTTAAATGGATTTTCTTGCTGATCTTTCTGATCCACAAGTTTCTTGCTCTCTTGGGAAGTCTCTTGAACGCATTGTAGTCTCTTGGACCTTTTGCATGCCTACGGACATGTACGTTAGTTCACTGAGACATCCTCCCCAGCAACGTTACTTTACCCGCCTAGACGAGAAGTTCATGCCTGCGCTCGCCACGGGCCTCACTTTTTTGGTGGACTGAGGTCGTTCATGATAAACCCCCTCTTGTTTAAATCTGGGACTTGAAAAGGCTGATTCCTTTTAGAAGTCCCAGGACAACACCACTCATTCAATTAAAATGTTATGCCTCTACTTTGAGAATGTCAATTGGTATTTATCTAGAAGAAATCAATGAGTGGTACTGATTGTTTTTTACTCATTGTGGCCAGAATCTGGTGCGATTTATGCTATCGCTATTTTCATGCTTGTGATCCAGAAATGGTTTCTGTGATTTGTGTCAGGGCTCTGTATTTCTGTATTTAAGTTGATAATTTCTTGTGTGTTTTCGGAATACGTCAACATCCTTCAGACCTAACATTCAGTTCGAAAGGTCGCGGAAGTCTGGGAAAGAGGCCTCATTAAACAGTGCCCTTGCTCACCAGTGAGTCTTATGAGGTAGGAGCAAATCCTCGACGGAGAGTATTTTCCGTGATGATCTTTTCCACCATAAATTGTTCAAGGTATCCATGCCCACCAGCTTTCTTGCCGATTCCAGAGAGCCGATGCCCGCCAAACGGTTGTCGTCCCACCAAGGACCCAGTAATGGGTCGATTGATGTAGAGATTGCCGACCTCAAACGCTTCGCGAGCCAATTGAAGATTGTCAGGGCTGCGTGAATAGATCCCTCCTGTCAGGGCAAAGGGAGAATCGTTGGCAAGCCTGAACGCCTCATGGATTGTTTTGA
>JAOUNC010000424.1 GCA_029881175.1 Nitrospirota bacterium
AGGGGCGGGTGAAGTCGGTTGACGATTTCTGTCGTCTAGCTGATGGTCTTGTGTTCTTTTCTTTTTCTCACTTCGCATCAAAGATTTTCTTGCCGGGTCTCTCATCGTATGGTAATGTTTTTTGATTGATGAATTGAGAGAGAATATGGCATGTGCTGTGTGCCGTCGTTTTTTCCCTTCCTAAATGCTTCTCGTTTCAAATGTCTAACCCAATTACATTCACTGTCTGCCTGACAGGAGAGGGGCTATTACTCCATGGGATGGTTTAAGCGGGATAAACAGGCGGATTCCAAAGGGGATTCCGTCAATATAATGGAAGGGATGTGGATTAAATGTACGGTTTGCCGGGCGATCATCTTTAAACGCGAAGTTGATCGAAATCTCAAAGTTTGCCCGAAATGCCATTATCATTTTCCCATGTCCATTGAAGACCGCGTGGCGTTACTCGCTGACCCGGGAACGTTCCAGGAATGGGATGCGGATCTTGTGCCCGGGGATCCTTTGCAGTTTGAAGATACCTTGCCCTATCCCATCCGTGTTCAAAATGCCCAACGGAAAACAGGAAAGCAGGAAGCCATTTTGACTGGCCGTTGTCAGATTCGTGACATTCCCGTGGCCATGGGGATTTTTGATTTTTCATTTATGGGAGGGAGTATGGGGTCGGTGGTGGGAGAGAAGATTTGTCGCGCCATTGATCAGGCGGTGGAGGGCCGTATGCCGTTTTTACTTGTGACGACATCCGGAGGAGCGCGGATGCAAGAGGGGACATTGTCGCTCATGCAAATGGCCAAAACGGCGTCGGCCATCGCGAATTTGCAGGCAGCCCGGTTGCCGTATGTTGTTCTTTTAGCAGATCCGACCTTTGGCGGGGTGACCGCCAGCGTGGCGATGTTAGGGGATGTGATCCTGGCTGAACCGAAGGCGCTCATTGGCTTTGCAGGCCCGCGTGTGATTGAGCAAACAATCAAAGAACGTCTCCCCGAAGGCTTTCAACGAGCGGAATTCCTATTGGACCATGGCATGATTGATCAAATCGTTGAGCGGAAAATTCTTAAAGCGACGATTGCCACTCTGCTGACGCATTGTGGCGTAGGCGTGATGTCCTCTTAGGGCATGAGAAGAACTCACTTGGCCACCGTCTATCCCATCTTCGGGCCCTCTTTGAACGTGCTTCAATCAAACAACCTGCTATACAGCTGTGCGATACCTCAGATTGTTCTCAATCGTTGCGTCCAAATATGACCCAAATTTTGTTGCGATTTTGTCAAGCGTATTTTTTCTCATGCCCTTAGACGGTTCCTTCCTCGTTCGTTTCTTGCCGATTATTTTTTGATTCCTGTGTTAACGTATTCTGAAACACTTGCGTCCCTGTTTGCTCTCCATCGATTTGGAGTCAAGCTGGGGCTTGAGGCTATTACCGAGCTGCTTCATCGACTCGGCCACCCTCAGCGTCGGTATGCCACGCTTCATATTGCCGGGACCAATGGCAAAGGGTCTTCAGCGGCCATGGTCGCGGCTATCTTGCAAGCGGGAGGATATCGGGTGGGTTTGTATACCTCGCCACATCTCATGGATTTCCGTGAGCGCATACGAGTGCAAGATCATGATATTTCAGAAGACCAAGTATGTAAATTGGCCGAACGCGTTCAACAGGTTGCCCATCCACTTGGCTCGCTGACGTTTTTTGAGTTGACGACGGCCATGGCCTTTCAGCATTTTCTCGATCAAGAGGTCGACATTGCCGTCATCGAAGTCGGGCTGGGTGGACGGTATGATGCCACGAATGTTCTGCATCCGTTAGGTGTGTTGATTACGGGGATTGGCCTGGATCATGAAATGTATCTTGGCCCGACCGTAGAATCTATTGCGTGGGAAAAAGCCGGTATTATCCATCGAAATGTGCCTGTTGTGTTAGGGCAGATGTCGATGAGCGTCAGGCAGGTTTTTGAAACGGTAGCTCAAGAGCATGCCGCGACGTTGTTTCGGTTTGGCCAGGACTTTTCTCTTTCCGAAACAGGTCCAACGGAATTTACCTACAGGGGGATTCGAGAAACCTTTTCCGGTCTGAAGACAAATTTGCTGGGACGACATCAGATGCAGAATGCCAGTTATGCCCTGGCTTTACTGGAGTCGGCCACGTCTGAACGGTTTCCTCTTTCTGTTGAGGCGATAAAATTTGGCTTGCAACATGTTCGCTGGAAAGGCCGTCTGGAGGTTGTCCAGCAGGATCCGATGGTAGTGCTGGATGGGGCACACAATCCATTAGGGGCGCGGGTGTTGTTTGACTTTCTCCAATCACAACTTCATGATTGTCCTGGCCGTCAACTCATTGTCATACTCGGGATGATGCAGGATAAGCATTATGCCGATTTTTTGCAGATCATTCTCCCACTTGTTGACTCCTTGATTCTTACGCAACCTCACATGGACCGAGCCGTGACGGTCGAGCAACTCGCGCAAGCGGTATCGCGTCCGGATGTCACGACCTTTACCATTGCCCATCCATGGGAAGCTTATGGCAAGGCTCTAGATCTTGCCAGTGCTTCTGATCTGATTTGTGTGACCGGTTCATTGTTTTTGGTCGGAGAGATCATGCAACATCTCACCTCACCCCATTCTTCAATGGAACAACGATGAATAGGGATGCCCGGTGAGTGCTCTCTTCTGCCAGTTGGTCCTCTTGGTTCTTCTGTCTTCTTATCCTTCCGAGGGATTCGGAGAAGCTCCTGCCCCTCAACAGAATGCCAACACAGAGAATGTTCGTGGTGTTCCGGTTGAAATTGCCGCTGACCGTATTGAGTATGATCAGGTTCGTGAGGAATATCATGCGGTGGGTGCTGTGGATGTGTCCCGTGGCCCTGTTCGATTGACTGCCGATGATGCGACCCTTCAGAAATTAACCGGTCGGCT
>JAOUNC010000053.1 GCA_029881175.1 Nitrospirota bacterium
TTGTTGGAATGAATACACGCCGCATGATTAATGTACCTCCGTAAAATTCTATCGAGTGGGAGACCTAGCTCCCAACCGACCTCAGAGAAGTCCCGTTTACTGGACAGCAGAATGGACTAGTGGTGTTGAAAAGGTGGTATGCATGAGTTTATCGTCCTTTATCGACACCATGTGGTAACAGCCTTGGAACAAGGCCACGTCCACAGGCACTTCACTGTTTTCGCTGAGCAGCCGCTGATCATCAAACCACTCCACAGCGTTGTTCTTCCTTTTATTCGGTCCAAACAACATGTGCCAGAGATCATTCGAACTCTTGCCCAAATGGATGAGATGTAATTGATCGGGATATCCCGACACCACTGTGGGGGCGGCTTTGGTCAATGCTCCACGGATCATGGCACTCCTTTGCCACTGCCGCCCATCAAATTGGGCATGCCACAAACTCTGAGGTTCAATATTGGCGTCTGTCTTATACACCATATGCAAGCGGCCAGCGAAAGGCCCATTGGGAACACGCCCTAAGGCCGGGGCTTTATCGCTGGAACGACCTGGAATACGCACATTGACAGTCCATCCATTGCCTTTATTAGTGGAATACCACAAATTATTGGAGCTATCGCCTGGATGAACCATATGCAGTTGATTGTTCCAGGCAGCTAGGGCAGGAGTAGCCTTACTCTTTTGTCCAGGAATTTTCACATTGGGAGTCCAATTCTGGCCATTGAATGTTGAGTACCAGAGATCATTAGAACTTTCACCCAAATGCACCATATGAAGACGATTTTGAAAAGTGGCCAACGCCACACCCGTTTTACTTATTTGATCTTCGATCTCCTTACCGTTGTCCCATTGACCATTTGAATACACCCAATGCTTTAAAGGAAATCTTTCAGCCAGTTGGTAGCTCATTAAAGGTATATATCGCTTTGCTTCTTTATGCCGAGATGCAACAAGGTGTAATGCGTTTTGGAAATTCGCTAAAGCAGGCGCATGATCCCCTTCCCATGCTGAAATAACTGTTTGATAGGGCCCACAATCCACGGACTGTCCTCGGGGCCGTGGTGGCGGAGCCTGAGTTTGGGAGCCGGGCCTTGGAGCATTCATCCCTGTGGTAGCCGCCATTGTCTTGGGTTGGCTGGTCCGGCCCACAAAGGCCAAATTTAATCCACGCGGACGAATGCCGCTGACGGTTCCCACAGCTTCCATCCCGAATCCATCGGGCATGAGGAAGGCTAGATGTAAGACCTCTGGAGTGTCTGGGTTAGAAATGGTCCGAACCACTGGCTCCGTGACATCTTCCTCATGAGGCCCTCGATTGGCTTCAAGGAGCACCGCATTTGATGGAGATGCCCCTTCCGGCACCAGCTTCAGCCAGGACTCCACCGCTTCCACTTGATAGACTCCCGGCCCTACTTCAACATCGTCTCCCGCAGGAGTGAGGAAATGGATAGCGGTGGGCAATTCCACCGTTGTCGTCAACGCGTTCGCAGCCAAGGCTAATGTGGGCCAGACCCCCATGATGAGTATGGAAAACAGGCATGTGTTGAATGAGTTGGGTCGCATAGCTGACCTCCTTAATGAGATTTTCCATGGTCTTTCGTGCCCTACCGGAGCCTCTTTGCTCCTTGACCTTAACAAATGAGTCGAAAAAAATAGACCGGAGGTTCAACGCTTTTTTCATTTTTCTTTAGGTAGCCCGTATTATGAAGAGGCCTTGCATCCCGAGTTTTGCGGGTTTTCCCCTATATACAAGGTCAAATTCGTACTTTCGAGGCACTGGTCCTTTGAGCAGGCATTCATTACTATGTATGACGGTAGATGATATACATGTAATGAGAAGCGTGAGCCCATTGGCAATACAAGCCAAAGTTATGAACCATTCGCTTTCCCGCCACGACAGACCAGGCAAATGGACAGAATCCCCTATAATTGAATGGACTCACCATGACTAGCCCTTATAGTACGCTCCAACACATCCCCCTACGCCGGCGAATCCTGACCACCCTTTTCGCTTGCTGGGTAGTAGTCGCCTTTTTTCCCCAGGGAGGTTTTTCGCAGGATACTCCTTCACGAACGCTGATTGGGCACACCAACGAAATCTTTGGACTAGCCTTTGATCCCAACAATCAAGTCGTCGCATCGGGAAGCGGGGATGAAAGCATTCGCCTGTGGGACGTGAACACCGGTCGTCTTCAAACTATTCTCAAAGGCCACACCGCACCCGTTCGCACCCTAGCCTTTTCGCCTAAAGGACGATTCCTGGCCTCCGGAGCCAGTGATAAAACCACCAGGGTTTGGGATCTCAAGACCGGCAAAGAATTCGTATCCTTTAGTTCAGTGTTCGGAAACATTCGGGCCGTGGCCTTTTCCCCTGACGGAGAAATCTTGGCCAGCACAGGAGATGGCGGCAGCCTCCGATTATTGGACTGGAAGGCCAAAAAAGAATTAAAAGCCATGAAAAGTGGTTTCGGCATCATCTATGCGGTGGCCTTTTCCCCTTCAGGGTCGGTCCTGGCAACTGGAAGTAGCGATACCCAGGTGCACATCTGGGATCCCTCCAGCGGTCAACAGCAGACGGTCTTTTCCGGACATGCCAAAGCCGTTCTTGCCGTCGCGTTTTCTCCAGACGGATCTTTACTGGCCAGTGGATCTGCGGATGGAACCGTCAGGCTCTGGGAGGTCCGAACAGGCCGGGAACGCGGAGTCCTCGTCGGGCATTCCGGCAAGGTGAACGCCGTTGGATTCGCAGCTAATGGGGATACGGTGATTTCGGCTGGAAGCGATGGAACCGTGCGCTTCTGGGACAGTGCAACGAGTCGGTCGTCGGGAATCCTTTCGGACCACAAGGGTCCGGTCTGGGCTCTGGCTCTGAGCCACAATGGACATTTCATGGCTTTTGGGGGTCGCGAACGAACCGTAAAGCTTCAAGCGACAACTCTACCCCAGACTCAGGTGGCGCAAGGCGAGACACAACCAGTGATTCCCAGGGATGCCGATGTCGGTCCGCCCCCTGTTCCCCCTCCTCACGCCGAGGCAGATTTTTCGATTCAACCCCATGAAATTCAGCCTGGCGATGAACTCACTATGGACCTCCTGGTCTCCAATACGGGAAAAGGCCCGCTGTATCGATTCCTGGCCAAAACCCGCAGCTCGAATCCCTTGCTGAATGGACGGACCTTTTATTTTGGGAAAATCCCGGCCGGACAATCCAAGTCGGAAACCTTGAAAATCAGCATTCCCAAAGACATGACCACCGAGGAAATCCCTTTGGACATTCAATTTGAAGAATATAACGGCTTTGTACCAGACCCCCTCAAAGCCTTGATCACACTCTCTGGCCCTCCTCGACCCCGCTTAGCTTACAATTATCAAATCCTTGATGACGGGACCGGGCAATCGGTGGGCAATGGCGATGGGCGAATTCAAAAAGGTGAAGCGGTCGATCTCTTGTTGACCATAAAAAATGTGGGCACCGTTCCCGCCAAGGATACCTGGGTGGAATTGACCAATGAAGAAGGGCAGCACTTGGAAGTACGGCCTCAGATGATTCGATTCGGTCAACTGGAGCCAGACGGCACCAAGCAAGCCCGGATTAGCTTCACTGTGTGGCCCGATTATCCAAAATCCGAAGTCGGCTTTAGTTTATTGATCAAGGAAAAAACCCAGAATGTGTTTTTGAACGAAAAGGTCGATCTGGTCGTGGACACCAGCCCCCCTCAACAGATTCTCGCCACCAATAAAATGGTGACCGTGAACCAGGACTACGCCTCATTGCTTAGCGGAGCCGGAGTAGAAAGTTCCGTCATCGCAACAGTTGAAAAATCGCAAATACTTGCGGTGACCGGGGAACTTGCCGATTGGTACCGGATCCAATTGTCAGAAAAGGAAACGGGCTGGATTGCGAAGCAACAAGTCGCCACGCTCCAAACATCAATCAAAGGCGAGATGCCCATTCCCATGATCAAAGGGCTAGAAGCCAATAAGGCCTCGCAGTTCATTACCCTGTCAGAACAGCTCCAACTCGCCGAACAAGAACGGGCTCGCATCGCGCAAACCTTGCGTCAGCGGGAACAGGAAATGGCCGGTCTTCAGAAAAAGTTGGAATATATGAGCGCCTCTCAACAATCCACGATTTCCACCACACAGGAACAATTGGAGCAGGAACGGAGGGATCGGGAACAAATTGCACAGACCTTGCGAAAACGGGAGGCGGAAGCCCAGCAGCTCCGCGCGCAACTCGAAGCCACGGCCAATACCAAATCGAGCGAACTTTCTACCATGCGGGAACACCTTCAAGAGGAGCAAGCGCAACGGGAACAAGCGGAGAAGGCCCTGCGGAATTTCAAGCAAGAAATGGCCAATATTCAGACCAAATTGGACAGAATGCATGAATCTCAGATTTCAGCCAAAACGCCTCCCGCGATCGCGTTGGCCACTCCGTTCGATCAACAGATCCTCAAAGTGGACCGGGTCCAACTCGTGGGAGCAGCAGCAAGTGACCGCGGCATTGCCCGAATCGAAGTGCGCGTGAATAATGAACTCCTGGCCAGGCGGCAAGGTCGAGGCGTCAAGGTCGTCTCCTCTCAAGAAACGCGGCAGTCGACCCTGGAATTTTCTGAGTCCGTTTCTCTTCGCGAGGGAGAAAACATTATCACTGTGGTCGCCTACGACGGTGATCAACTCGCTTCCACTCGGACGCTTCGAGTCACACGAGAGGTCAACCGGGGACAAATCTGGGCTGTCGTCATCGGCATTTCACAATACAAAACCGTCCGCCCATTAAAATACGCTGATAAAGACGCCTTGGCATTTGGCGATTATCTCAGCAAGAATATGGGGATCACACCAGATCACATGACGCTCCTGCTCAACGAAAACGCCACGTTGATGAACCTGAAACGATCGTTGGGGACGGAATTGAAACGCAATGCCGGGCCGAAAGACACCGTCATTATCTATTATGCCGGCCATGGAGCTCCAGAACCTGATGCCTCCAGCCAAGACGGGGATGGTTTGGAAAAATATCTCATTCCTTATGATGCTGATGCCCAAGACCTCTATACCACTGGGCTACCTATGCGGGAAATCGAAACCATTTTCCATCGATTATCCGCCGAACGGGTCATTTTCATTACAGATTCTTGTTATAGTGGGGCCACGGCGGGTCGGACATTTTCTTCTGCCGGCCATCGAGCAAACCTCTCGGATGGATTTTTAAACCGTCTGTCCAAAGGCAAGGGACGGGTAGTTCTCACCGCCAGCCGAGCGGGAGAAGTGAGTGAAGAACGTGATGATCTAGGTCATGGCGTCTTCACCTTTTATTTATTAGAAGGGCTAAAAGGAAAAGCGGATGTGGATGGGGATAACATCGTAACCGTTGACGAAGCCTATTCCTACCTTTCCATCCATGTGCCCCAGGTCACCGGTCAAAACCAACACCCGGTCAAAAAGGGTGAAGTCGAAGGCCAAATCATTCTCGGACAGGTTCAACAGTAACATCTCATCATTATGAATATTCACCCCAGTGAAGGAGGACAGACCTCATGAAGCCGTATACTAAGCTTTCTACCCCCCTATTGATGATAGGGTTGCCTCTGCTGATAGCAGCCAATCTAACCGGTTGCGAAAGCATGCAAGGCGTATTTTCCCCCCCTAAACCTGAAGGACTGAATACCCGGGTGTATTCCGCCAATGAAAGTTCCAACACCGTGACCGTGATGGACGGAGATAGCTATCAGGTGTTGGGCGAGATCGATACCCTCAACTATGGACCACACGATTTAGCCTTGAGTCGTGACGGAAAACAACTCTGGGTCACGAATTTGGCCAACGGCCGTGTCACGGTCATTGACACGGAGTCCCGCAAACCTGTCGCATCAATCTATACCGGCACGCGCGCTCATGTGGTGGCACTCACGAACAATAATAAACATGCGTGGGTCGCCAATATCGCCGACAACACTATCTCGATCATCGACACGACGATTTATCGCATTCTCGGCACCATTCCCGTAGGCAAAGGCCCGATGGGCATTGCCTTCTCCCGAGACGGCAAATTTGCCTATGTCAGCACCCAGGACAAAATGGTCAATGTCATCGACACAACCGCTCATCAAGTGATCAAGCAAATCCCGGTCGGCCCGAATCCCCATTTTTTAACTTTGGGGCCTGATGGCCGCATTTGGGGAACCAACACGGGCAGTAATGACCTTTACGTCATCGATCCCGCCACAAATGAAATCGCCGCGACCATCGAAGTCGGACCCGCCCCTCAACAAATCGCCTTTGCCTTAAAAGGCACAGCTGGCCCTAATGCCTATGTCACCGTCACCGGTCTCAATAAGGTTGTTGTCGTCAACGCTACTTCTCCAACTCTCTCCATTCGAGAACAAATCGATGTCGGGGAAGGCCCCAATGGGATTTGGGCGAACGCCGTGGGAACCACCATTTATGTGGGACATACCAAATCTAATAATGTGATGGTCATCGATACGGGCACGAGCCAGGTTTCGGCCA
This sequence comes from Nitrospirota bacterium, assembly GCA_029881175.1. Lineage (GTDB taxonomy): Bacteria > Nitrospirota > Nitrospiria > Nitrospirales > UBA8639 > Nitrospira_E. Next base: position 6,517 of record JAOUNC010000053.1, read on the forward strand.
CCTTGCCGGTGGGCAAGAAACCCATTCGAGTGGTGGCTTCCCGCTAAATGAAGCCAACGGAAAACATCACAACACACCCACATGACTCAAAAATGACAAGGAGCCTTGCCATGACATATTCATCACGTCAGTTCATTCAACCACATCGTTCGTCTTGCACCCGGGCTTTTAGCACCGGGTTGGTCGGCCTGGCTTTGAGCCTAGGCCTATTCACTGCATCCACGGCCCATGCCGCTGGAGAGGCGGTGGCCAAAGCTATCAACGCCATTGGAGAGTTTACGGTTTTTCGGACCGACGGCATCCAGGAACAACTGGAAGGCAAAGGGTCTCTTCCGTTATACGAAGGGGATAGGGTCACGACCGGGAGGGGAAGTCAGGGGTTAATGGAATTTACCAATGGCATTCAGGTGGCCCTCAACGAAGATACCGACTTTCTTATTCTCTCTCGATGGGAAAGCGACAAGGGGATCACCAGGATTTTACGACTGGCCACGGGAGAGGTGTGGGTCAAAACCATGGGAGGACCCAAGCCCTTAGAAATTGAAACCCCGGTGGCCACTGCGGCCGTCAAATCAACTGAATTCGCCCTCAAGGTCCAGCCGGATGGCCAGACAACTCTGACAGTTGTGGAAGGGATCGTGGAATTCGGTACCGCGTTCGGAACATGCCCGATTAGAACATCGACCATCAGCTATGGAAATCGAGGGAAAAAATGTACAAAACCTGCACCGACTAATGTCAGTCCAACCATAGCTTGGACGCAGGGTATTCGACAGTAGTTTCGTGATGACACATAGCGGCTAGGCGGGAAGTCTAGTCGCTGTGTGTCTTTCCTTCAGAAAATCCCTACCCGCTTCCCAGCCTTCCTATACATACGGTCTTGTTAAGAAGTTCTCTCCAAACGCTCCTCTAACCGCTTAAGGGCTTTTTGCGTTTCTCTCAAATCTTTGAGTATTTCCTTTTGCGTGACAGGACCTTGCAGCTCAGCCAATCGTTCGGCTTTGGCTTCATCGAGATTATTGATCACCACGGCAATAAATAAATTGATGACCACAAACGTTCCCAAGATCACAAAACTGACAAAATACAGCCACGACAAATAATGAAAATCCATGGCCGTGTACATCACATCAGTCCAATCTTCCAGCGTCACCACACGAAAGAGCGTGAGCAGCGAAATGCCCAAAGACCGCCAATGAGTGGGATCATGTTCATGAAAAAGCTGATATCCCGTGATGGCATAGATATAAAAAATCACGCTCATTAAGGTCATGACGTGGATCATACTGGGGATGGATCTCACCAACGTGGAGACGATCAATCGGAGTTCTGGAATCGTCGAAATCAGACGAAGCACCCGCAACAGGCGGGCTAAACGTGCGATCATGGCAAATTCCCCGGTCGCAGGAATCAGGGAAAAGACGATGACTGAAAAATCAAACACATTCCAGCCATCTTGAAAATAGCGCTGGACCTGTGGAGCCAGAGCCAGCATTTTGAGCATGGCTTCTAGAATGAAAATTCCCAGAATCACGTGATTGCCCACATGCATCAGGTCACCATAGTGCTCGACTAGAGCCGGTGACGTTTCCATACCTAAAATGACCCCGTTGATGAGGATAAAGCCAATGATCGCACGCTCAAACCAAGCGGCGCTGACAATCTGATTCACTCGATCATTCATCGTTGTTCACTCACAGACATATCATGGTACATGCTCATTCTCATATATGAGAATGAGCACGGGCACCTATTCAAGATGATAAAAAATGGGAGGAACGAATCTGGTGAGGAGAGGTAGTATGATCACTCCTCGGGGGGAGCCTCAACTCCCCGATGTGTGTAGATATCCCCGTAACACATCCCGGCGGGCTACAATACCAATGAGCTTGCCAACATTATCCAGAACTGGAACTCGAATGAGATGGTTATTTTGTAAAACATCCAGAAGAGTCATAAGGTCCGTATCTTTGGTCACCGAAATAGGATTGGACGTCAGGATGTCTCCAGCCGTCACCTCTTCCAGTTTTTTTCCTTTGCGAAGCGATGCGAGCAGATCAAACTCCGACACAATTCCGATAAGTTTGTTGTTGTCATCAACAATAGGCACAGACCCAAAACCTTCCATCATATAGGACGCCAACATTTCTGCTTGAGTGTCTTTCGTGGCACTTTGCACCTGCGTTTCCATAATCGAGCCAACCGTTAGATGGCCAAACTTACTTTCTCGTATCGCTGCACGTCCTTCAGCTATTTCACTCATCACTCACCTCCTGAATAGTGGATAAGAACCCTTTCACGGCTCACACCGGATATGGCTTCATTTGTATCAAAAAACAGTGGATTGTTCTAGGCGATTTTCTAGTATGGGGTCAAATTTCATTGGCGTTACCTTAAGATCGTACAATAATTTTTGATCCCACGCTACTTGGGGCACAAGTCCCACGATCTCGCTTTCGATAATTTCTACCCCATAACAATGCGCCTCTCGCTTCACAAATTCAAAAGCCATGCGCAAAGACGTTTTACGAAAATCGGTGAGATTCATCGACACCTGTACCAACTGTCTAGACAGCAAGGGAACGCCCATGGCTTTGACCGACGGCAATCCGCCATTCGACGTCCGAATGGCTTGAGCAATATGTTTGGCCACTTCAAGGTCATCACTCTGGAGCACCACATTAAAGGCAATCAAGAAGAACCGTGTCCCTACAGCGATGGCCCCAGCCGTGGGATGCATCATCGACGGTCCATAATCCGGGGACCACTTGCTATCAGTCTTCATTCGAGTGGCCAAACCCGACAACCCGCCCTGTCTAATCCTTTCCAGTTTTGCCCTGGACGGAACACGACTGGCCTGTTCATACAAATACACGGGAATCTTAAGTTCCTGCCCGACCCGCGCTCCAAGATCTTCGGCATACATGACACAATCTTCCATGCTCACCCCTTGGAAGGGAACCCAGGGCACCACATCCACCACACCAATTCGTGGATGCGCTCCCTGATGCTGGCGTATATCAATAAGTTGTTGGGCTTTTTGAACCAAACGAAAAAGAGCCGTACCCATTGCTTCCGGCTCGCCAACCATCGTGAACACCGAACGATGGTGGTCCGGATCAACATGCACATCCAGCAATGCCACCTGCGGAATGGCTTGGATACCTGCGGTCAATTCCGCAATCACAGCAGGATCACGGCCTTCACTAATATTTGGCACGCTTTCAACGAGTCGCTGAGGTATCATCGCCGATTCCTTTTTCCTCAAGACTTCGGTCCCTGCTGGTCAGCGCGATAAAGCCATGTGATTGCATCATACCCGCCTGATCTGAAGAGAGATCCATCAAAAAATTGACGCTCGCTATTTCATATGGGTCCCTCACGCCTCAGGTGCTACGCTAGTGGTTATCAGCCTGGGCATCGCGAAGGATCTGAGCCCAACCCGATGGTCCAGAGGCAAGGCCAAGTACCTTCCTTGACGTCCACAAAAAACGCATATTATAGTCTAACCTGCTGATTTCCAAGGGTTTCCGAAAAATTCGTCAAGAACCATACAAAAAAAGACGCACAAACCTGATATAGTCCTGTCACACTTTCCGAGAAATGGAGACTTTATCAAAGGCTTCAACTCATGCTCTCACTTATTACCGTATAAAAGGTGATTCCCATGAATACCACGAAACTTGAACCTGCCACTGCGCTCGCCGAATTAAAAGAAACGAAACCCGACAGTGTGACCCTCGTCGTTCTGAGTGGTGACATGGATAAAGCCATGGCTGCCTTCATCATTGCCACGGGCGCCGCCGCTATGGGCATGAAAGTTACCATGTTTTTCACGTTTTGGGGCTTAAATATCATTCGAAAACCCGGATCGACCAGTTCGGCTAAGGACTGGATGCGCCGCGCATTTGGGTGGATCAACAAAGGTGGGTCGGATAATTTGCCCCTGTCCCGATTCCATTTCGGTGGACTCGGCACAACCATGATGAAAAAAGTCATGAAAAACAATCGCATGCCTGGCATTGCCGAACTGTTAGAAACGGCTCAAGACCTTGGCGTACAAATGATCGCCTGCACCACCACCTTAGGAATGATGGGCATTTCAAAAGATACGCTCATTGATGGCGTCGACCAACTCGCCGGAGTCAGCACCTATCTGGCTGAAGCCCGGCATGGCTCCGTCAACTTATTCATTTAATAGCACCCCGGAATCAAATAAAGAAGGACACACGATGATACCAGCCGATGTCAAACTCGATACCCTTGGATATTTCTGCCCCATGCCCATCATCTTGACCTCCAAAAAAATCAAAGACCTGACTCCAGGCCAAGTGCTTGAGGTGGCGTCTGATGATGAAGGAATCAAAAAGGATATGCCTGCATGGTGTGAAACCACCGGCCACGAATGGGTCGGCCTAGAAGAAGAACCAGCCGGGGACAAAACTATCTACAAAGCCTACGTCAAAAAAACCTGAAGTTAATCCCTTATAGCGTAGAAAGGCCGTGAA
>JAOUNC010000425.1 GCA_029881175.1 Nitrospirota bacterium
TGGCTATTGGTTTGATGGCCCACACTGATGTTGTTTTGAATTTCATGCTTGGCGGCAACACCCAGGACGGCGAGTCCCGTCGTCCCTGGACCCAGAATCGTATTATTGAGGAGGCGATGGACGATGGGCCCAGTTTCGTGGATAGCGATTCCGGTCGCATGCTGCCACACCACGTTGCCATAGAGGACACTGGGTGTGTGGGTCTGGATTTGGATGCCCCATCCCTGCTCAGATGTTCCATTGTACCAGAGGCGATTCTTCCAAATGCGGGTTGGCGGTGAGCCATCGGAGGCCTGACCCGTCAGGAGAATGCCCCCTCGTCCATTATCATGGATCTGGCTCGCTTGGATGACGACACTGGCGTTTTCGACGGTTACACCGTCGTGCCCATTGTGATGAAGGTCCAGATCATCAAGAAGTATGGAGTGGTTCTCTGCTGAGGCGTGGGGTGATCCGGCCACATGGACGCCCGATCCGGTCGCCCCCCAAATGCTCACCTTGCTCAAACGAATTTGGTGGGCCCCGTCAATACGCACCCCTGTGGCCAGACCCGTCGCATCGAGGGCGACGCCTTTGATGAGGACAAATTGCGCATCCGGATTGGCCACATGAATCACCGCGTCTCCCACCGTTGGACGAAGCACCACCGGTTCATCTTCATACGGCTGAATGGTGAGTGGCGCGTCCCACGAACGACCGGACGGCACAGGCGTGTCTGTTGATGGCGATGGAAAGGCAAGGGATTCGGTATAGACGCCCTCTCGAATGATGATCGTCTCGCCGGGTTGTGTCAGACAGGCGAGGGCGGCCATGATAGTCAGTTTCGGCGTGTCCAGATTCAAAGCCTCCACACAACTCACCTCATCTGCCCCAGTGGGGGCCACATAAAAGGTACGCGCCCAGCTGACTGTTGGGAGAATCATCAACCATCCAGCCAGGACCAAACCCATCACTCCACTGACGCGTTTAAAAGAGGGACGACGCATGTGCAAACTCCTTTACTGATCAAAGACCATAAACGCCATGAGGCTCCAAGGATGTGTATCGTTCCAGATATGGATTCGTATCATCTCTCCGGTTCTCTTTGGGGAACGCAGCCCGGGCAGCCTTCTTCAACCCCAGGCGAGGAAGGTACCACCGTTCGTCTCGAACCAGGGAAGCCGATCTGGTGACACGTATTGAAAAGCCCCGGATTACGCAGGAGAGACTGATGAGCCTGAGTCCGGCCACACCATTCGCTAAGACGCACCAATGGATGCGAGGAAGAAACACGAGAGGGAATGAGGACAGGAGTAAATAGAAGAGAGCGAGAAGGGGTCAGATGTCTGACTCGACTGACACCACGCGGCACAGCCAGATACATTCGCACCGAGCACCTCCACCTGTTTTGAGCCGGTTCGACCAGAGCAACTCCCCAGCGAGAGGGATGAATAATGAGACCAAAAATACACGCTGGTCGCTGCAACCTGTTCGCCCGCATTCTTCATCCTTCTTGGTACGGAGTGACGGAGGAAGGATGGCCTGGAAGGTAGAGGGTGATAAGATTTGGTTAAATCAAGATTGTTCCGTCAGTGAGTAACCTCCTTGGCGCATGTTCTTGAACACGAGATGCCCTCTTGTGGGGCTCATGATCGGTCATGAAGGAACGAAAAAATGAAATGCTTGAGGCTTGCATCGAAAGATCTGCATTTTCTCAGCGGCAAGAAATACCAAAACAGCGTCATAAGCACAATAAGGTGTTTTGCTCAAACAGGGGGTGGGTGAGAACAACTACGCATCTCTTCAGATACATATTTGTATCCTGGGAGATACTTCCGCAGAAGCAGTCCTTCTTTTTCATTTTGTTGAACATCATGGCTGCCCCGTCGAAGGCCTTTCCCCTCAAGGCGATTGCCGTGTTTGAGGTGTTGTGCCATGAATCGCTTGGATTAAGCACAGACTTTGCTAAGTCTTTTCTTCTTCGATGGGAAACACTCCTCCCCCTCTCCGACGCCCCCAAGCCCTCATCCCGGCCAGACAGGGCTCTCTCTCCGTCCAGCATCACCAAACGCCACCATTGGCCGAAACCCCAAGACCAGTAAACAGCCGTGTGGTCATAACGGCCCGGGAATACGACATCCTCATGCACGTGGTCGAAGGGCAGACAAAGCGTCAGATCGCCGAGGCTCTTCATTTGAAGCCCGCGACGATTCGAACCTATCTTCATAGTGTCTATCGCAAAGCGCGCGTATCGACGCGAACCGCATTGATATGGTGGTGGGAACAACAGGGTGGAGAGAGTTGGAAAGAAGAAACTGGCGGAAGGTAGCCACTTAGATGTATCACTGAGAATCGAGACTTAAATTCGTCGTGCCACTTCTCTTTGCATCTTTCGTGGACGAGGGAGATGCGAATCTTCATGAGCCCATACCGGTGATTGGCATCATGCGAGTTTTTCCATGTCGCGATGACTCGGCCTACACAGGTAAATCGTATTCAATCCAATCTTTGTGGCCTACGTGGATAGAAGGAGTTGATCATTCCCTCATTGCCAAAAGGAACATTTTTACAAAAAATTTTTAACTTCAATGACATCAATAATTCCTATGTTGCAAAATTCTGTTGCAAAGGGAAGGGATGCATAAATGAAGAGAGAAGAATAATTAGGCTTGATCGGGATTCGATAAAAAGGTAGGTAGTTCGTGAATGCTCCCCCTACCCTTTTATACACAACATGGTGGGGGGAATTTCGTCCTGCGCCCAATCTAGAGTTTTTTGTGCCTCTGAAAAGTGGGGGAAAGAATATTGCTTTAACCACCAGCTGCCCTCTCTTGTGAACGGCCCCCAGATAGGAAAGGCTGCGTTTCCCTGTATTACGTCAGCGGGGTTGGAGTTTTTTGACCATACG
>JAOUNC010000426.1 GCA_029881175.1 Nitrospirota bacterium
CTGAATGACTAAATCTATACTGATGTCGGTTCCAAGCATGGCTATTCCTCCAGGTGAATTGAAGATTGTGGCACGTGGCGTGGGTTACGCTGGACTTGTTTTATAGGCACCATTAACGATCGACTTTCACTACTTTCTGCCCTCTGTAGCTGATGACGAGGCTACCCTTTTGAGAGCTAAGTCGATCTTCAATATTCACATTGTGGGACCTATGCTTAAGCGTTCACGTAAGGTTGAAGGCGTACATTTTTTGTTCTTTGTCGCCTCTCTTACATAGCATGTCTCATCGCACGTTTCATCTCATTTCGAGGGCTTGAGCGAAGGCCTTTCGGGTAAGAGGCGAAAAGGATAACACCAAGTTCTTTTGCATTGGCATGAATGAGCGTTAGGGCTTGCCAAAAGACGCGAAATCCGATAAGACAAGACAAGTCTGTCAGGCTTTCTTGGGTCATTGTAATTGAGAATTGCGATTGTGAATAGGAGGGAATAGATGAATCATCAGGGTATTTCTTCATTGGTATGGGGGGCGATTTTTTGGGTGATCGTGGGATTGGGAGCGACGCCCATTTCTCAGGCAGAAGAGCGAGTTCGACTTCATGAAGCGTTGGGGAGGCATCATTTTCGTATTTCTACTCCTGTTCCGATGGCCCAACGCTATTTCGATCAGGGGATGATTTTGATGTATGGGTTTAATCATGCTGAAGCGGCCCGATCGTTTCAGTATGCCCAGAAGCTCGATCCCACCTGTGCCATGTGTTTTTGGGGAGAGGCCTTAGTGCTGGGTCCGAATATTAATGCGCCGATGGCGGATTCGGCGGTGGCGCAAGCCTGGACGGCGGTGGAGCAGGCGCGGGCGTTGGCCAAAGAGACGTCGGCCAGAGAGCAAGCGTTGATCAAGGCTGTGGCGACACGGTATGCGCAGGAGCCGGTTCAAGACCGGTCTGCGTTGGATCAGGCGTATGCGGAGGCCATGAGAGGGGTTGCTCAACAATTTCCTGATGATCATGTCATTCTGGGTCTTTTGGCTGAGGCCCTTATGGATCTGCACCCCTGGGATTTTTGGACGAAGGATGGGAACGCTCAACCTTGGACGCCAGAAATCGTTTCGACGTTGGAGCGGGTTCTTGATCTCAACCCGAATTTTCCATTAGGCCACCATCTCTACATTCATGCGCTGGAAGCCTCTCCGCATCCCGAAAAAGCGCTCTCCAGTGCCGCTCGATTGCCTGCCCTGGTTTCTGGCTCTGGACATCTGGTGCATATGCCTGCCCATATTTATATCCGAATCGGCTGGTATCGCGATGCCTTGGTGGCCAATCAACGAGCGGTGCAAGTGGATGAAGAGTATCTGCAACATTCTCATGTCGAGAGTCTGTATACCGCGGCCTATGTGCCCCATAATTATCATTTTCTCTGGGCAGCCGCGAGTAAGACCGGGCAATACACGATCGCGTTGAACGCGGCGAAGGATACGGCAGCTAAGGTGAGTCCGGAAGCCATGCGGGATCCTGGATTGGCCGGGGCATTTCAACATTTTTGGTTGATGCCGTTATGGACCAACGCGCTGTTTGGGCAATGGGAGGCAGTGCTAGAAGAGCCCGCGCCACCGGCTGACTTGGTCTATCCTGCAGGTATTCGACATTATGCCCGGGGTTTGGCGTTTCTTCGGCAAGGTCAGTTGGAACAGGCGACACAGGAACTTGAAGCTTTGAAGCTTGTGGTCAAGGACCCGGCTGTGACGGGATTGACCATTTTCGGGTTAAACGGCATTCCTCATATTTTAATGATTGCGCAAGCCGTGTTAGCTGGAGAGCTTGCGGCAGAACGTGGGGACTATGATACGGCGGTGACTCATCTGAAGGAGGCGGTTACATTAGAAGATGACTTGCATTATGTGGAGCCGAAGGACTGGTACCTTCCTCCCCGGCAGGTCTTGGGAGCGATATTACTGAAAGCCGGAAAGCCTGTCGAAGCTGAGCAGGTGTATCGACATGATCTCGTGGCGCATCCACAAAATGGGTGGTCTCTCTTTGGCCTTATGAAAAGCTTGGAGGCTCAGGGGAAAGTTGATGACGCAAAAGTCGCACAGCAAGAATTTGCCGAATCTTGGGCTGATGCCGACGTCACGCTCACCAGTTCACGGTTTTAGGGTCGAGGGTTTCCCGGAGTTTTTCCATGCGCTTGTTCGGCAGCGTTTTTCACTATTTTTATGTGCAACGGCATCAGCCTTAGACGTCTCACCGAGACGTCTCTACAGGTTGGAATGCAAGCTTCAGGATGAGGAGTATTCTCTCCATTGTTGTAGAGACGTTCCGGTGGAACGTCTTTCGGCATGGCGCATGAAGTGGCGAATAGGTCTTCACTTTCAACCGTTTATCTTGAAGTGCGAGGGAATTCTGGTATCTCTTTGGTGAACATTGCCTTTCTTTAGCCGACGTGTTCTTTTTTGAGCCTCTCCTCAGGTGGTAGGCAAGGGCCACCTCACTTTTGTCATTCCCGCGGTCTCTGGTAGGTTTCCATTTCCCCCTTTCCTTCAGGCATTGGTATCCCTCTTCTCCTCCGTCGTCCCCACTGGTTGTTGGCGGTGATCCATCCCCCCTTTCGTCATCCCCGCAGGTTGTAGGCGGGGATCCATCTCCCCCTCCGTCATCCTCGCAAGTTGTAGGCGGGGATCCATCCGAAAAGATCCCAAGATGGATTCCCGATTACTGATGTCGGGAATGACGGCATTGGGGATGGATTCCCGATTACTGGTGTCGGGAATGACGGCGATGGGGAAAGATTCACGATAACAGCGGTCGGGAATGACCAGGACGATTGATTTCCGATTGCTACATGTTGGGAATGATGAAGAGAATACTGG
>JAOUNC010000427.1 GCA_029881175.1 Nitrospirota bacterium
AAAGCTAAAAGAAATTTCCTATATTCATGCGGAGGGGTACGCAGCAGGGGAAATGAAGCATGGGCCTATTGCCTTAATTGATAGCGAAATGCCTGTGGTGGTCCTGTCGCCAAAAGATCGACTGTATGAAAAATCAGTCAGTAACCTTATGGAAGTACGGGCGAGAAGCGCTCCTGTGATCGCCTTTGTCACAGAAGGGGATCATGCCTTGGATCAAGTGGCTAATCATGTATTTTCGATTCCGGATGTACATCCTCTGCTGACACCCATTCTCTTTACCGTTGGCTTGCAGCTCTTAGCCTATCATATTGCTGTTCAGCGTGGTTTAGATGTCGATCGTCCTAGAAATCTCGCCAAAAGTGTGACTGTTGAATAGGCTTGGCTGGATCGGTCGAACAGCCTTCTGTCTTTTCTCAGGTTTCTTGTGAAAAAAGCTTGACGTTTCCCTTCACTTCCGTAAACTCATTTCATGACACAGACGATGTTGGTGACTGGAGGCGCGGGTTTTATTGGCGCCAATTTTGTCCGTATGGCGTTAGCCCAGACCGACGCACGGATTGTGGTGGTGGATAAACTCACCTACGCCGGTCACCGGGAAAATCTTGAAGACCTCTGGCACGATTCCCGACTAGAATTTGTGGAGGCTGATATTGCTGATGAAACGGCGATGGGCAAAGTTGTCGGGGCGTCTCATCCTCGATGGGTGGTGAACTTTGCCGCAGAATCGCATGTGGACCGTTCAATCGATAACCCCTATCCTTTTATTCATACGAATGTCACGGGGACATTGGTGCTCCTCGATACCGTCCGGCGTATGCTGAAACAGGTTGACGGCGAGCAACAACAGCATTTTCGATTTCTGCATGTTTCTACTGATGAAGTCTACGGGACGTTGGGCACCACCGGGTTATTTACTGAAGAGACGCCCTATGCACCCAATTCTCCCTATGCAGCGTCGAAGGCCAGTGCGGATCATTTGGTCCGGGCCTATTTCCATACCTATGGGGTTCCGACGATCATTACCAATTGTTCCAATAATTATGGCCCCTATCAATTCCCTGAAAAGCTCATCCCTCTCATGGTCTTGAATGCCTTGGAAGGCAAACCTCTTCCCATTTATGGGAACGGGCAGAATATTCGAGATTGGTTGTTTGTCGAAGATCATTGCGAGGGTCTGTTGCGTGTCCTTCAGAATGGTGTTTCAGGCGAAAAGTACAATTTAGGTGGGCAATCCGAACGCTCAAATATGGACGTGATTGAGGCCATTTGCCACATTCTTGATGAGTTGTTTCCCTGTCAATCCAATCCCGATCTTGTTAAACGGGGCATCGTTCAGTATGCGGATCTCAAAACGTTTGTCACGGACCGTCCCGGCCATGATTTTCGATATGCCATTGATCCAACAAAGATCCAATCCGAATTGGGATGGGAACCAACCCACACCTTTGAGGCTGGCTTGCGACAAACGATTCAGTGGTATGTGGACAACCGATCATGGTGCGAGAAGGTCACGAAGCAGTCCTACCAACGTGAAAGACTTGGATTATCCGATGACACGGTTGAAAAAGTCTCAGGGGGCAGATGAATGTTCCATGGGGATGGCGCTGACTAGGGAGATCAGCTAATGGCAGGGCTAAAAGGCATAATTTTAGCGGGTGGGTCTGGTACGCGACTTTACCCTCTCACGCATGCGGTGAGTAAGCAGCTGATGCCGGTCTTTGATAAGCCGATGATCTACTATCCATTGTCGACGCTCATGCTGGCTGGCATTCAAGATATGTTGGTCATTACCACTCCACATGAACAAGAGGGGTTTGTGAGGCTTCTCGGGGATGGAAGTCATCTGGGCTTGAACATTCACTATGCGGTTCAACCGCAGCCGGAAGGGATTGCTCAAGCATTTGTCATCGGGCGGAAGTTTATTGCTCAGGACCGAGTGGCTCTTATTCTTGGTGATAATATTTTTTATGGTCATGGATTATCGGGGTTTTTGAAGGACGCCGCCAAGCGGGTCGAAGGTGCCCACGTGTTTGCCTATCAAGTTCGCGATCCGGAGCGATACGGCGTCGTGACGTTTAATGCCCAGGGCCAGGCCACGAGTTTGGAAGAAAAACCCGTGCGTCCCAAATCGTCTTTTGCTGTCACGGGTCTATATTTTTATGACAATCGGGTAGTGGAAATTGCTGATTCGCTCAAACCTTCAGCGAGAGGGGAGTTAGAAATTACGGATGTTAATCGAACCTATTTAGACATGGCATCGCTCCATGTGCAAGTGCTCAGTCGAGGGATTGCCTGGCTGGATACGGGAACCCATGAATCCCTTATGCAAGCCGCACAGTATATTCAGGTGTTGCAAGAGCGACAGGGTTTGATGGTGGCTTGTCCAGAAGAGATCGCCTATACCAGGGGATATATTCAAGCCGATGATGTGGTGAGGTTAGCGACGCGGATGAAAGACAATGCTTACGGACAATACTTATTGAATTTGGTCAAGAGCCAATCCCGATAAACCTGCATGAAATTTTTACCGACCAGATTGCCTGGTGTTCTCATTATTGAGCCGGACGTCTTTCGCGACGAGCGCGGGTGGTTTTTGGAAACGTACCATGCCCCCAAATATCAAGCCGGAGGAATTCCTTTATCATTTGTCCAGGATAATTATTCCTCGTCAGTTCGCGGGACGCTTCGTGGTTTGCATGCACAGATAGCGCGACCTCAAGGAAAATTAGTCAGAGTGGTGAGAGGCGAAATTTTTGATGTGGCTGTGGATATTCGTCGTGGATCGCCAACCTTTGCGTCGTGGGAAAGCGTGTTGTTGACGGCGGAGAATTTTAAGCAGATCTATATTCCTCCTGGA
>JAOUNC010000428.1 GCA_029881175.1 Nitrospirota bacterium
TTCGTCAACGGATTGGTATCACCCTCTTTGCCTGCCGAAAGTTGCAAACTGTTGAGCATCGCTCCCCCTTGGGCTGTCAACCCGTTCCCCGTCAATTCGGCGTTCATGTGTATATCGCCCATGCCCCGCATCAACGCCACGGGCCATTTCTGATCTTCGGACAATACGAGATTGGTCAGCTCATAGCCTTTTACTTGGAATGTGAGATGATCCTTGGAAGCCGGAGGCACCACATGGTTCAGCGTCCCTTCCAGTGCGACCGTCTTCACACCCTTTAATTGTTCGCCTGAGAAGGCAAACGTTGTCGGCTGCCCCAATGTCGGTTGATCGGTGGTGATATTGTGAACAGTTCCGGCGATGTCTCCTACATCCAGACTCAACGAGACCTTGGTGGTGCGAATGAGAAAGTCCGGAAGGGGATGGGCTTCTTTGAAATGCACATCCACCCCTTTCCCTCGCAGCGGCTTTTGCACCTCAGACCCGGCCTCGCCTCCCCCCAGAGCTTGCGCACCTTCCAGGAACGGCTTTGCCCGTTCATACCACATCGCGCCCTGGCGCACCCACGATCCAATCTCGCCACCTAATAATGTTTGGCTCATATTGGCCAAGCCTTGGGGAGACACATTGTATTTGGCCTTGAGGTGTTGAATGTCTCGTTGCGGTGCGGTTTTGATTTGATCAAACCGCGTATGCAGCAACGCAACCTTGTCTTCAAATTCTTTCTTGGCGCCTTTCAGGGATTCTATTTCCTGTTCAACCTCCTGCTTCAACGCTTGCACTTCCCCCACTCCGCCCAATATTCCCTCTAACCCGCCTTTTCCGGCTTTCTTGAGATTTTTCACCCGATCCTTATATTGGACCAGCTGGGCTTTTCCGGGCAATTCCTTCAATCGTGATTCCCATGTTTCCTTTTCCTGCTTGAGATCCGCTTTCAAAGTTTCAATCAATCGGATGGTCTCGAGATCTTCTTTTTCTAAAATATTTTTGACATCGGGAACCTCTAAGGAGGGAAGGGAGATTCCGAACTGGCTTTTCTCATCAGTCGTTGCCTCCTTAACCGGTGTAACCGCGCCGGATATAGACCTGGGAGTTCCCAATCGAACGCCTTCCAAGGCCATTTCCTCGACAATGACTTTTCGGCGCAAGAGATTGAGCCCATCCAATCCCATAGACACTCTGGCAATCTCTACCGCATTGGTCATAGGCTCTTTGGGATTGGTCACTTGTAGTCGCGTTAACGTGAGTCCAGCAGGAAATAAGCTGAGATCCGCGGCGTCTAATTCCACCTTGGCTCCCACGGCTTCTGTCCCCGCCTCTTCAATTATGACTTTCACCCATCCATCAACCAAAAGGATCCACATACCGCCTAAGATGGCCACGACCACCACAAACGCGCCAAGCCCCCACCAGCGTATCCATTTCGCCATTAGACATCCCTCCAGGCCGAGAGAGTCTGATAAGTTTCATACAGTTTGCTGGCCTTAAACATTTGCATGACCTTCGTTTTTTGGACCCAGGCTAGAACATGTTGGCGATACCGACGAATGAGCAGGTTCGAAAGCAGAAGAACAGGGAGAAACAACCCGACCGAAAACACCAGGCTCCCCATCACAATGGAATTATTGAAATGTTCCAATTGCCACCACACTGATTGATAGAGAAAGGTCCAAAGACCTTCCAGCGACGGTGCCGTGAGCACGGCCAACCCCACCTGGTGAAAGAGCGGGTCCAGTAAATACGCGATGCCGGTAAACAAGGCCAGCCCCAGCAAAAAGGCCGCAACGTTTACTCGAAGGATACAGACCAGTAGAAGGACAACGAGATTATGCAGACTCAGGAGAGGAGTCAGCCCGGCGATCATCGCAAAACTGAATCCCAGAGAAATCTGACCGGGATCAGTTTCGGAATTTAAGACCCGCAGGAGTTTGGCGAAAAGTTTGATCATCCCATTTACAATGCAGGAAGCATTCTTGTCCAGAATACTCCAAAATCTCAACCACGTCCAATATGGCATTTCCAAAGTCGCTTCGCTTAGAGCTTCTCCCTCACCACAGGCTTCGCGTCTGTTCGGAGCAAAGCCTTGGAAGGGCAAGGAGATTTGGAATGTATGCGTTGAAGATTAAATGAAGGCTTTACGATGCAGGTTGGGTGAGGAAAGCGGCAACGACTAATGTACCATTGTAAGTACTATGCATCGCGAGCCCTGGAGCAAGATTTCCCGAGCGGATTCTGAGCCAAACGGTCAGTGTTCCAATGAATGTCACAGCGACCAACGCCGGCCAATATTCCAACACTTTTGGCATATGGACGGACACAAAGACGAACGTGGTTAGCACGCCGGCCACACTTGATCCCCATGATTGCGACAGACCGGTGAAGAAGAATCCACGGAAGACCACTTCTTCAACGAGAGGGAAGAGGAGCACAAACATCAGCACCCACCCGATTTGTAGGAAGAGCGGCGCATGATTCATGGCATCAAAGAGCGGCTGGGGCAGATCGTCTGCAGGGTGTACCCCATATTCGGTGAGCGCAAAAAAGCCCAAACCCAAGCTCAACCCCAGGACCATAAAACGCCAGAGTATCCGAAGATCGTAGGATTTCCCCAGGAGCTCAAGAAACCAATCCAGATCCAACGACGGCTTGGCCCGGCTGGTCGCGACTTGCCACGACACCATGGCGCCTCCAATGGTGCCCAAGGCCAGTGAAAGCGGCAGGGCCCAAGTTGGTGCGAGCGTTGAAGCCTCCCCCACACCCGCTACACCTCCCAACCCAAACGTGACCGCCATTTGCACCATGAATATTCCAACCGCTTGGGAGAGATAAAAGGAGACAATAATGAGGAACGC
>JAOUNC010000429.1 GCA_029881175.1 Nitrospirota bacterium
AATTCGGCAGAATCGCAACAGCTAATCCTTACAGCCAACCAGGACACGATTTACATGTCCGGCGTATTGGACCTCGCTAAAGGGCCAATGGTCCTCGATGTCCCTGCAGGACTGCTCGGCACGATGAACAATATCTGGCAACAACCGCTGGTTGATATAGGCGGACCTTTTTCTCCCGAGCAAAACAAGGGTGGCCGGTTTCTCATTCTTCCTCCTAATTACGACGGTCCTATGCCTGCTATCGCTTATCACGTGGCCAAATCGGATACGAATACGGTCGTTTTTTACCTGCGAGCGATTCCCGAGTCGAAAGATGATTTACCAAAACTACAGAAACTGGTTCGCACCTTTAAGCAGTACCGTTTGGCTGAAGCTAAAAATCCGCCTGAAATGACATTCATATCAATGGCTGGAAAGAAGGCTGATTTTCTCACACACGAGGGATTCGAGTTTTTCGAATCGCTTTCCCGCTACGTCAGCGCCAATCCCCCACGTCCTCAGGATATGGCCATGCTGGGCATGTTAGAAACACTTGGAATTGCGCATGGTCGTGAATTCAATCCAGATCAGCGGATGCGGGAAATTCTGACGGCGGCGGCAAAAAAAGGTCGTTCCATGGCGGAAGTCGTGGCCTGGCATCCGCGCGTACCACAGAAGAGTCTTCATCCCTATGAGGATAGTCCGTGGAAGAAAATTTTTATATCCGAAGATCCAACATTTCACTCACCAGATTACCTCTTAATCGATCAGCGGACTCGATACGGGTTTGAAGCGATTGGAACATCAAAATCCATGACGGTCGCGGCGCCTGGACAAGGATCACAATACATTGGTGTCTATCAAGATGATAATGGCCAGTGGCTTACAGGAGATAACACGTTTAGTATTCGTCTTCCAAAGGATATCCCCGCAGCAAATTTCTGGTCACTCAGTGCCTATGATAATCACTCTCGTTCTCTCATCCAGAATGATCAAGGGCGTGCTACGGTAGGCACTGTACACGGGACGGTTGCGAACGCTGACGGGTCATTCGACACTTATTATGGACCTGAACGTCCTGACGGTGTCCCTGAAGAAAACTGGATTCAGACAAAACCTGGCGTGGGGTTCTTCGTTTATCTGCGACTCTACGGACCATTGGAGAGTTATTTTGATAAAACCTGGCGTCCCGGAGATCCCAAGCTTGTAAAATGAACAGGATAAGAAAATAATGCGCCTTGCAATAATTATATTAACAGCCATATTACTAACTTCTATTGCCAATGCACAAGAGGTTCAAAAGCCGAAATACGCTGCTGAGGTACCGGAATTTTTGCTTACCCCGGACCAGGTAGAGACCAAATTCCTCGGTGAGCTCGAATTTTTCGATGGTATGCCCAGCGAATCTACCGTCAAGAAAGCCTATGACTTTCTTGACCTGTCACGCGCAGTAGAGGCGTTTCTTAACGGCATGCCGGCGACCTCCATGTATGCCATGCTTGAAGGGCTCAAGGACGCAGGCTTAAAGCCGGGCGATTTGGCTCTTTTCGAAGGCTTGATGGACGCCCGCACCCTGTTTTTGACTGCACAATCAACGACTCCGTATGCCTTTGCAGAGATTGACCTGAAGAATGGCCCGGTTGTAGTAGAGATCCCCGGGCCTGTCCTTGGCGCTCTTAACGACGCATTTTTCCGTTACGTAAGTGATGTTGGCTTAACCGGCCCCGATCAGGGCAAGGGTGGTAAATATCTATTTGTAGGACCCGACTACGAGGGGGATATCCCCGAAGGCTACTTTGTCGCAAAGTCCCCTGCCTATCGTCACTGGCTATTCATGCGCGTCTTCGTGAAAGATGGTGACCTTGAGGCATCAACCAGAGCGCTGAGGGAAAGATTTCGCGCCTATCCCCTGGCGCGAGCAAGCGAGCCACCAAAGCAACAAATCTACGACCTTTCCGGCAAGCAACTCAACACTATTCATGCAAACGATGAACACTACTATGAAGCGCTTAACGCAGTGGTGCAATATGAGCCAGCGGATACGTTTGATCCCGAGCTTGTTGGGCTCTTCGCCTCTATCGGCATCAAAAAAGGAAAACCATTTGCACCGGATGCACGCATGAAGAAGATCCTGAAGGATGCGGCTGCAATCGGCAACGCCACAGCACGCTCCTTGACTTTTAGTCCGCGCAATTCGGGTGCCTATTTCTACCCCGATCGCCAGTGGTATACCTCCTTTTCCGGGGGTTATGACTTCATGAACAACGGTGAGCTGGTTCTCGATGATCGCATTATGTTTCATTATGCTGCCACCGGTATTACACCTGCCATGGCCACGCCGAAAGCAGGAACAGGATCGGCTTATGCGGCTACCCCCAAGGACGCTATAGGCGAGTACCTCGATGGTGGTAAAACATACAAAGTGACTCTACCCGCACCTATACCGGCCAATAATTTTTGGTCATTCATGGTGTATTCGGGTCAACATCGCTCAATGCTGGAGACCGATCAGAAATCAGCCGGCCTCGATAGCAACAGTCCGTCCGTAAAACCAAACAATGACGAATCTTATACGGTTTGGTTCGGGCCAAAGGCGCCAGAAGGGCACGAGGGCAATTGGGTTCAAACTATCCCCGGAAAAAGCTACCTAACCATACTACGACTCTATGGCCCGCTGGAGCCGTGGTTCGACAAAACCTGGAAGCCGGGTGATCTTGAGCTTGTGGAGTAGCCATCTTTCAATAAGGGTTTATAGCTGGATTGCAAATGCTAGCTAACAATCACACGCATTCGGAAAGCAGTAAGCGCGGCTCGTACCTCGCTCCTCTCTTTCCTGTGGGTGCTGTGAAACGT